>NZ_JQLU01000004.1:300000-447546 GCF_000744375.1 Carnobacterium gallinarum DSM 4847
GACGGAATAGCCTGTTTCTAAATCGGTTTTGTAGCTGATGATTTTCAGGCTTTCGTTTAGTTTAATGCAAATATAATTGAGTTAAGTTGAAGGAAGTATAGAAGTCTACTCTGTTAATTGATTTGTTGGCAATAAACAGACTTCTCCTCCAATTTTTAATGCTTTAGAATTACTTGAGTGACCAACTTCCATTGTTTGATAGATTGATTTGGAATAAGGTGCTACATAGTTTTTAATTAATTTTTCCAATTCTGGACGTTGTTTTTGTGAATCAATTTGTGAAAATTGACCTAATAAGACAGCTTTACAATCTCTAAAACAATGAAGTTGATCTAACTGAGCCAGATAAGTAGCTATTGTGCTGATATCTCCTCCATTTGCCTCTAAAAAAAGGATTTTTTGTTTAATGGATGGCCAATAGTCGGTTCCAGCTAATTTTAGTAAACAGCGACTATTTCCCCCTAACAAAGTTCCTTGAATAGAATTCTCCTCAGTAAGTGTGAGAGGAGTAATGGAGAGAGCAGGCTGAGTAGTTGGTGTGAAAAAATACTGATAAAAGTAATCTTGTTGTTGACTGCTATTCTCTCCAACTAAATGCAACAATTGATAGTTAACGCCAATTTGCCTTGTCTTTTCATAAATTCCATTTAAAAGAACAGTTAGATCACTATAACCGACAAATGGTTTTGGATGTTCTTTCATTAAGTTAAAGTCTAAGTAAGGTAAAAGTTCGTTTGCTAGATTGCCACCAGAGATGTCAAAAATAACCTGAACAGCTGGATTTTTATAGAGTTCCATTAAGCTAGCAGCTTTTTCTTTAGGAGGTCCATTAGCGCCTGTCGTGTCCTGTTGATAGATATATTTAGAGAAAATAATAGTTAAGTTGAATTTTTCTTTTAATAGAGTCAGTAATTGATTTATTTTCGGTGTATGTTGTGGAGCCTTTCCATTTGAACAAGCAACGATTCCAATTGTATCTCCGTATTTTAACATGATCTTCCTCCAAAAAATTGATGATAAAAAAAGTTAAGGAATAACCCTTAACTTTTTTTGCTTATTTTTCTAAAACGTTTAAATAATGGTGCATATATTCAGGTAAATCAGGTGGACGACGACTTGAAATAATGTGACCATCCGTAATCGCTGGAACATCGTGCCAAATTCCACCAGCATTGGTCATATCATCTTTAATTCCTGGAGTACTGGTTACATTTACACCTTTAAGAATTCCCGCTGAAATCAATACCCAACCCGCATGACAAATCTGTCCGATTGGTTGTTTTTGTTGATCAAAATGACGAACAAAGGCAATCACTTCAGGGAAACGTCTTAGTTTATCAGGTGACCAACCACCTGGAACTAAAATACCATCATATTCTGAAACAGTAATATCGTTAAAACTATAGTCAGATGTTGCTGGAACACCGTATTTTCCATGATAAACTGTAGCTGCATGTTCTCCAACCAAATCAACCGTATGACCTGCTTCCCGTAAACGTAAAACAGGATACCATAATTCTAAATCTTCAAAGTCATCACTAATTAAAGCCAAAATTCGTTTTGTATTTGTTTGAGACATTGCCTTCCTCCTTGAGATCTATTTTTCTAACCTAAAACCATTGTAGCAATTCTTTTTAAAGGAAACAAATAAAAGAAACTGAGAAAATAGGTAAATACTCCCCATCCTATGATTTCCTTATTAAAAACGGATTTTATTGGATGGGGAGTATTAAATGTTAGACCTTAATCTTTAAGAAACTCATTAAGTGCAGTTGCATTTTGTTCAAGGTTGATGTCTAAAACCGCACCACTACCATCATAGTTAGCATTTTCCCAAGAACCTTCTACTGGTAATGTTAATGTCTCCATTTTCTTAGCATCTCCAAGAATAAAATCTTTACTAACTGAAAAAATAAAATTACTTGGCAAGTTAGTTGTTGTATACCCTTCGATTTTTCCTAGAACACTTGGGAGTTTTGTTATTTTTGTTAATTGTGCTCCTTGGTCAGATAGTGCATTGAGTACTTGTTGTTGACGACGGACACGACCAAAATCACTTTCAGCATCATGACGGAAACGAGCATACTGTAACAGGGTCTCTCCATTCATCTTTTGTGGACCTGCTGTAATGGGTTGATCGATATATTCAGACATATCCTTTTCAGCATTGATTTCAACTCCATCTGGAAGTAGAGTATCGACGATTTTTGGGAAACTTGTAAAATCGACAATGGCATAGTATTCGATATTAATATTAAAGTTTTGTGAAATTGTTTGACGAAGCAATTCCGCCCCTCCATATGAATAGGCTGCATTAATTTTATTTTTGCCATATCCAGGAATATCCACATACATATCTCGCATAAGTGAAATAAGTTTTGGTTTTT
Organism: Carnobacterium gallinarum DSM 4847; assembly: GCF_000744375.1. Classification (NCBI taxonomy): domain Bacteria; kingdom Bacillati; phylum Bacillota; class Bacilli; order Lactobacillales; family Carnobacteriaceae; genus Carnobacterium; species Carnobacterium gallinarum. Next base: position 302,388 of record NZ_JQLU01000004.1, read on the forward strand.
TCGATTTTGAATCGTAGTGGGCAATCATCAAAGAATCTGAACGACCTTGATCATCTCCACGAGAATCACTTCCGATTAGTAAGATATTTACATCATTTAAATCAGCCGCTTTTTGTCCATTAAATGTAATATTATCAGAGACAGAATTATCTTTTTTTGCTTCTTTTAAACTATCTCGATAGCTTAAGTAGGCCCATCCTCCAACTCCGATTAAAATTACCAATAAAACCAAAATAGTGTTTCTAAAAAAATGTCGTTTTTTGCGGTGCTGCTGTCTCATAGTTGGCTTCCCTCTTTCTTTGAAAAATAAAATGAATCATCTAGCCATAGTTCAATAGTGCATACTTATTTATTTAATCATATAAAAGTTAAGGATTTAATAAGGAAGAGTAAATCCTTTTTAAGGTTTTACTATTTAAAGTACGTTTAATTTTTAAAATTCCGATTGATACGACCTAATAAAATAAAAAGCAATTGTTGTTCATCTTCTGGCCAAGCTGAAAATAATGTTTTCCATGTATCGTTAAACTCTATGTCGATTTTTGCTAGTTTTTCAAGTCCCTCAGAAGTAAGGTGAATCAAATAGACACGCTTATCTAGAGTTTGTTCCTTCATGAGCCATTGCTGAGCCATTAAGTTCGTGACTTGTCGACTTAATGTTGATTTTTCAGTCTGAGTTAAATGAGTAAGCTGTTTTAAGGATAAAGGTGATTTTTCTTTCAAATAAAGCAATAGATTAAAGTGTGAAAGAGTGAGTTGATAAGTTGTTAAAATTTTTAATTGCAGGTCTGAAATTTGTTGATTGAATAACATGATTTCCTTAACTAATGTAGGGTTAAACTCTCTATTTTCCATAAAATCTCCTTGAAAACAAATATAGTTGCACGGCGCAACATCATTGTTGTGTAGTGCAACTATATAACGAAATGCTTATTTAATCAAGTTTTTAGTGTTTTTTTAATTTGATGAAAGAATCATCTCATCCTTAACACTTCCGTCTTTTGTAGCCGATTGAAATAGATTCATAACATCAGGAACTGTAAGATTGGCTTTTTCTTTTGCAGAAAGATCCACTACAACTTTACCATAATCTAACATAATTAATCGATTGCCATAAGTTAAAGCATCTTGCATATTATGAGTAATCATTAATGTTGTTAGTTGATCTTTTTCAATACATTCTGCTGTTAAAGCAAGTACAACTTTGGCTGTTTTAGGATCAAGTGCGGCTGTATGTTCATCTAATAATAAGATATCAGGACGTTTCATTGTAGCCATTAGCAAGGTAATGGCTTGTCTTTGTCCACCAGATAATAGCCCGATTTCAGTATCTAAACGATCTTCTAACCCTAAATCTAGGCGTGTTAATTGTTCTTTGAAAAAAGCTTGTTCAGTATCTGAAGTTCCTTTACGTAATCGTCTTTTTTCACCACGACGATACGCCATCGCCAAATTTTCTCCGACAGTCATTCTTGGTGCGGTTCCCATTCGAGGATCTTGAAATACACGTCCAATCATGCCTGCGCGTTGATCTTCTTTTAGTTTTGTCACTACTTTTTGGTTGATTTTAATTGATCCTGAGTCAATTAAAAAGTTTCCTGCAATACTATTTAGTAAGGTCGACTTCCCAGCACCATTACCTCCAATAATTGTAATGAAGTCCCCTTTTTTTACATCTAAGCTAAGTTCTTTTAGGACTTCATTTTGATTAGCTGTTCCTGGATAAAAAGTTTTTTTAATATTTTTGATAGATAAAACTGTTTCATGTGTCATATTAGCGCGCCTCCTTATTGCTTGTAAAGAAATTTAGATTTAGTTTAGTCCGTATACTTGGCATTGCTAAACAAATAGCTAAAATAAAGGCTGAAATTAATTTTAAGTCATTTGATTCTAGTCCAATAAATAATACAAACATAATAATTAAACGATAAATAATCGAACCTAAAATGACACAAATTAAACGATGTTTAAAAGATAAATTTCCAAAAACAACTTCACCAATAATAACAGAAGCTAGGCCGATGACAATTGTACCAACACCTTTACTAATATCTGCATACCCATCATCTTGAGCAATTAAGGCACCTGCAAAAGAAATCATACCATTTGAAAGCATTAACCCTAAAATCTTTGTTTTATTTGTTGAAATCCCTAATGAACGTGCCATCATTTCATTATCTCCGGTAGCAATTAAGGCTTGTCCGAGTTCCGTCTGGAAAAAAAGAACTAAAGCTGTGATGACAACAGCTACAATCAATAATCCAATAAAAATCGTATCAAATTGACTTGGTAAATTAAAACGGTTCAATAAATTATCGATTGTTGGTTTTCCTAATAAACTTAAATTTGCTCGACCCATAATTCTTAGGTTAATAGAATAAAGCCCCGTCATTGTTAATATCCCTGCTAGCAAACCAGGAATATTAAATTTAGTAATTAAAATTCCTGTAATTGCTCCAGCTAACATTCCTGAAATAAAAGCAATCAGGGTTGCAATAATAGGATGAACCCCCATAATAATTAGTTTGACACAAACGGCTGCTCCTAATGGAAACGACCCCTCTGCTGTCATATCTGGTAGATCTAATATTCTAAATGTAATAAAAATTCCTAATGCCATAATTCCCCATAATAACCCTTGAGAAGATGCTGTTACAATTAACCCCATTTTTCTTTCCTCCACTTCACATTCTTATTTGATAATAATTGCGTTATCTAAAATTTCTTTTGGAATCGTAATTCCTAATTCGGCAGCTTTCTTAGGGTTGACAATTTTATCACCAGTTTTTAAATATTCAATTGGTGTTGTTGCGGGTTTTGCTTCACCTTTTAAGATTTTAGCAGTTAGTTTACCCGTCATTTTTCCTAGTTCGTATTGATTGAGTCCCACAGTTGCTAATCCGCCTTCTTCAACCATGGTATCCACTGCTGGGAAAACTGGAATTTTAGCAGCATCTGTAATGTTGACTAGTGTACTCATAGCGCTAGCCACCGTGTTATCTGCAGGAACATAGATGGCATCGACTTGTGTTGCTAAGTTTGTTGCAATTTGCGAGACATCATTTGTTGAAGCAACTGTTGCGACTGTCGTTTCCATTCCTAATTTTTTAGCAGCAGCTTCTGCTTGTTTCCCTTGAATAATTGAGTTATCTTCACTAGATGAATAGAGAATTCCAATTTTTTTTGCATTTGGTAATAAAGTTTTAATTAAATTAAATTGATCGTCAATAGGTGTTTGATCGCTAACTCCTGTGATATTTCCACCTGGTTTTTGATTATTTGTTACTAACCCAGCACCTTCTGGATCAGTAACAGCTCCTAAAACGATTGGAACCTCACTAGAAACATTAGCTAATGCTTGAGCAGATGGTGTTGCAATCCCAACCATGATATCTGCATCTTTCGTCATAAAACGTTCGCTCATAGTTTTAAGATTGCTTTGATCTCCTTGAGCATTTTGGAAATCTAAGGTCATAGTTTTACCATCAACAAAGCCTTCTTCTTTTAATGCATCTACAATTCCTTCGTAAATTTTATCTAAAGCTGGATGGCTAGTTAATTGTAAAACACCCACAACGGGGATCTCTTTCTTTTTTGTTGTCATTTTTTGATTTTCTGTCACAAATGCCACGCTTAAAATAAGGGCTAAAATAATAATAAATCCATACATTTTTTTCATTTTGTTTCCTCCAATTTTTGATTGTTTTTTTTCTATAAGTGCAAGTGACAGCTAGGCCATCGTCTTCTTATCCAACTTTTCATTCTTTCGACTCCTTAATTTTGACTAAAATAAAAAACAGAAACACACGAATAAACTTCGCAGTTCCTGTTTTTAGTTAAACAAAAACCACATAGAATAAGTGTAAACTTTCTATGTGGTATACTTTTAATTTGAATTCTCAAATAAACCAACATAGATACAAGTTCAGATTTCTGAAGGCTGTATCCATGAGTGTCTCACTTCAATCAACCTATCTATTTTGGCTTTGCCAGCTACTATTCAGTTGTGTTTGAATATGGATAGAATGGATAGACATATACGTGAGCTCCTTCGTGTGTTTTTATGATAGTTTTATCTTACTATGGAGAATTATAACTGTCAAGAAAATAGTGGATTTTTTAAAATTATATCTGTTTATTCAGTATGTACCTATCCCAGATCTATGCGGAGATAAGTTGACTCATTATAAATTAATTTCAGTACCAATACCTAAACTACGTGCTTTCATAACGATTTTCTGAGCAGTAACAACATCAAGAACGGCTGATCCAACTGTTTTAAAAATGGTAATATCATTTGCTGATTTACGCCCTTCGACTTCGCCTAAAATTACTTGTCCTAATTCACCATGGTACTCTTTTCTAGTTACTAGATTATTTTCCAATGGTTGAATAAAATCACCAGCTTCTGCTAAAACACCGGCCATCGTATCAAAAATAATTTTATCAGCCTTCACAATCAATTCAGCTGGAATCTCACACATTTCGGGTGTGTATGCACCAACACCATTCACATGAGCACCTTGTTTCACTGCGGAGGCTGAAAAGGTAGGAACTTTTGATGTAGTTACAGATGTGATAATATCAGCATCTTTCACCGCTTCATCTGAACTGGCAACGGCAATAAAGCTTGAGCCATATTCTTTTAATTCTTTTTTCATTGCTATGGCAAATTCCTCTGCTCGACTACGATCAACATCAAATATACGAACTTCTTTTAATGGTCGAACAGCTAGCATCGCTTCAAGTTGTTTAATTGCTTGTCCTCCAGTTCCAATTAAAGCACCAATTGTCGCATCTTTATTAGCCAAAATATCGGTAGCCGCTCCTTGAACTGCTCCAGTTCGTACTTGAGTTAAATAAGTACCATCTAATAATGCATCCACAATTCCTGTTTCAGGATTTAAAACAATCATTGTTGCGGGAACACTTGGAAGACCTTTTTCAATATTATTTGGATATACCGATACAACTTTAACACCTAAGCTTTCAAATTCACCTTGGGCATATGCAGGCATATATAGACTTTGTCCACCTTGTTTTTGAATATCTAAATTTGTTCTAAGAGGCACATTAGCTCCGCCTTTTGAATAAATCTCCAAAGCATCTTTATCTGCTTGAATGGCTTCGTTCATTGTGAAAAATTGACTCATTTCTTCTTTAGTTAAGATTAACATGACTTAAAACCCCTTTATTTATATTATTCCGTAACAGCTTTTTTTCCTTTTAATAGTGGCATAAGCATTGTATAGGCACTATAGATTAAGACAAGGATAACTAACCATTTTAACATGACTGTATTTAATGATTTTACTAAGAAAACAGCAACAAGTACACCTAGAACTCCAAAAATGGCTGTAAATAAAGTGATTTTACGACTATATTGGTTAAATTTGATAAATTGGGAACTGCCGATTGGCACTGAAAATGTACAAGCCCCCATCATAATTGGGAAAGCGGCAATGGGATTTAAGCCTAATAGATAGACAGTGACCATTGTTAACGCATAAGAACCAATTCCGATATTATTTAATGCTCCGTAAACAAATAATAAAAATCTTGCTAAAATTAATTTGCCTCCAAATAACTCAGTAGCTGTTCCGTTTGATGGAATCCAATTCATTTGGCCTGCAAAAATTAAAATAGCTGCAATAATTAAGCCAATTCCAACAAATATTTTAATAGTACGTTCTGGTAATTTTACTACAAAACGTGGTCCGATATAAGCTCCAATTACTTGGCAAATAATACAAACCGCTAATGTTTTAATACCTACATCAATAGAAGTGATATATGAGAGTGCCATAGCGGCAACTGGGATAACGCATTGTGTGTTTAATGTTCCTGGTAGTTTTTTGATGGATACCCAGTTTAATTTAGGATATAGCACTGTTCCTATGGCAAAATCTGAAATTCCAAATGTTGAAAGAAAAAAAATAATAAATGAGCTAAATGGCAAAATCTTCGTACTGGCTGGTTCCTTCATGACTTCATCTTTGTGACTAATTAAATCTTTCACAAACATAACAATAAAATACCCATTAATGAGTATAATTAATCCAATTAAAATATTCTTTGACATAATCTTCCGCCTCCGTTAATAAATGTCTCTAATTTTTTCAAATGCATTGCCATATTCAGCTTTCAATGGCTCTGGAAGTTGGTTGATAATTTTTAATGTGTAGGCATCATGTTTCACATATTCTTTAGATAAAGAAATCATTGATTTATTCTTTGTCCATAGAACGTCTACATCGGTTTTACTATCTCGAATAGTTCCAAAGACCACTTCTTTAGTATCTTTGACAATGTTTAGCCATCTTGAACCAAAGTCTTCTAATTTAGCTGCTTCAAATCCATGGCAATAATAACGTTTAAATGGCAACTCATAATGATGATTTTTACTAAATAGAATCAGCACGAATTCATTAAGTCTTTTTTCGGCGTCGGTAAGAACTGCGATTAATTCATCGGTTAACTCTTCTTCCCATATTTGGACATACAGACTTTCATTGGCATCACAAATTAGATGATAGGCTTTATTTTGAACATTTTCATAGCCATCTAATTTCCATAACATCTCTTCTTCTTCTTTTTCTTTAATCCTGCCTAGTTCCAATTCTAAATAATCAATATCTGTTAACGCATCTTTTTTTAGCTTTTCTAAAAATTCTTGTGCAGAAAGAGCTTGATATAGTTTTGGATCCGTTTTAGTGACAATCACTAGACCTTTTTTTAAAAGAGATTCTAAAACGTTATAAACCTTTGATCGAGGAACACCAGAGCGTTTACTAGTTTCATATCCTGATAGATTTCCAATTTCAAGTAATGTGGTATAAACCAATGTCTCATATTCCGAAAAATTATATTTTTTCATGACCTGAACTATTTGTTGCATTATGATTCCACCTTTATTTTTATAGTAGCTACTACAAGGACTACTATACTTCAAATTTTAAAAATGTCAATAGAATTGAACTTTTTTCACAATTAAAAACATATATAATTAAGTGTTCCTGATATTTTAACTATTATATGGGTAAAATGTTCACAAACTGATGGGAGTTCACCTTTTTATATTGATTGTTTTTTCACAAACGGAAATTAGAAGTAGAAAAAGAGCCAAATCCCCTTTGTATAAAGGATTTGGCTCTTTAAATTAATGGCGATTTGTTGCTTTACTAAGGAATGCGGCTAATTCTTGTTGTTGTTGCTGATGCAGCATCGAAACAACTTTACTTCCAATAATAACTCCATCACAGACTTCAGTAAAATGTTGGACTTGTTGAATGGTTGAAATTCCAAATCCAGCTAAAACAGGAACCGGACTAATACTTTTAATGAATTCTAGATGTTGATCTAGATCGGGATTGAATCCTTGGCGTTCACCAGTTGTTCCATTGACTGTAACTGCATAAACAAATCCTGTAGCATCCTTTACTAAGGTTTGAATTCGTTCTTTTGTGCTTGTTAAGGAAACTAGAGGTATTAAAGCAATATCTGTTTCTATTAAATAGGTTGTCACTAATTCTTGATGTTCATAAGGCAAATCAGGGATAATCAGTCCCTTAACAGGTGTTTTTAAGAGAAGCTGAACAAATTTGTCAACACCTAAATGGAGAATTGGATTAAAATAACTCATAATAACTAATGGTACGGTTACTTTACTGGATTCTAATACTTTTAGAATTGCTTCTAAAGAAACGTGATCTTGTAGGGCGCGTAATCCAGCTGCTTGAATAACAGGACCATCCGCCACTGGATCTGAGAAAGGAATCCCTAATTCAATGGCAGCCACCCCAGCTTGTTCTAATAAGTGTAATGTGGATTCTAATGTGGCTAGCCCACCATCCCCTGCCATAATATATGGAACTACAGGAATAGGAGCTTGTCTAATAGCTTTTTCTAAGGTTGTTTTCATCGTGTTTGCCCTCTCCCTCTCCTTGTAAATAAGCTCTAATTTGATTTACATCCTTGTCTCCTCGTCCAGATAAACAGACAATCATACTTTCATCTGGCTGCATTTTTTGTGCTAATTTGACTGCATAGGCAATTGCGTGAGAGCTTTCTAGTGCAGGAATAATCCCTTCGATTTGACTAAGCAATTGGAAGGCTTCAATAGCTTCTTTATCTGTAACCCCGTGATACGTAGCACGGCCTAAATCCCTAAAAAAACTGTGTTCTGGGCCAATTCCTGGATAATCTAATCCAGCAGAAATTGAATAAGGCTCGACAATCTGTCCAAACTTATCTTGTAATACATGCATCATAGATCCATGCAGCACTCCGACCTCTCCTTTTCCCATTGAAGCAGCATGAAGTTCTGTCTCCATACCCATTCCAGCCGCTTCTACACCGTACATCTTCACTGTTTCATCATTAATAAAAGGATAAAATAAGCCCATTGCATTACTACCACCGCCAACACAGGCTACAATTGCTTCAGGTAAGCGCCCTTCCTTAGCTAGATGCTGTTCTTTAGCTTCATTTCCAATCACACTTTGATAGTCCCGAACAATTTGTGGAAAAGGATGGGGACCTAAAACCGATCCCATAATATAATGAGTGTCTTCTACATGGGAGACCCAATAGCGTAACGCTTCATTTACAGCATCTTTTAATGTTTTTCCACCAGAAGTCACGGTAACAACGGTGGCTCCTAATAGTTCCATCCGAAAAACATTTAAAGCTTGGCGTTTCACATCTTCCTCTCCCATAAAAATAATACAATCCATATTAAATAATGCAGCTACAGTTGCTGTGGCAACGCCATGTTGACCTGCACCAGTTTCAGCAACAACTTTTCGTTTTCCCATTTTCCGTGTCAATAATGCTTGTCCAATTGTATTGTTTATTTTATGAGCGCCAGTATGGTTTAAATCTTCTCGTTTTAAATAGATCTTTGCACCGCCGGCATAGTTAGATAACCCTTCAGCGTAATAAAGAGGACTTTTTCTGCCAACATATTCAGTTAAATAATCGGTTAATTCTTTTTGAAATTCTGGATCTTGTTGTGAAGCTTCATATGCAACTTCTAATTCCTTCACTGCCTCCATCAGTGTTTCCGGGACAAAACGTCCACCATAGTTTCCATAAAATCCATTTTCATTCGGAGCTTGATAGTTCATTGATAGCCACTTCCTTTGCTTTTTTTATAAATGCTTTAATTTTTTGTGGGTCTTTTTTGCCATTGGTTTCTACACCAGATGAAACATCGACGGCAAATGGATGAAAATACTGATTCGCTGATTGAAGAATTTCAGTTGTTAATCCACCAGCTAAAAATAAGCGTTTTTGCTCATGCCTAGGAATCGTCACATCATCCCAGTGAAAGGTTTCTCCTGTTCCACCAGATCCTTTATCGATTAACAAATAAGTTGCGGAACAGTTTGTTAAACTATTTGAGTCAAATTCATTGGTCATACTGAAGGCCTTAATTACAGGAATTGGGATCTGATTTAAATACGCATTCGTTTCATTTCCATGACATTGAACCAAATCCAAAGGGACACTTTTGATTAGCTGTAATACTTCAGTCAGCGGTGCATCGACAAATACACCGACTTTTTTTATTTCAGATGGAATTAGTTTGGCTAATTGTCGAGCATGCTGGAGAGTGACTTGACGTTTACTTGGTGCAAAAACAAAGCCCAGATAATCTGCTTTGGCTGCCACTGCTGCACGAACATCTTCTGGTTCCATAAGTCCACAAATCTTTACTAGCATCTAGGCACCATTAAATTTCTTGCAGCTATAGTAGGATTAACGTCTTTCATTAAGGCTTCCCCAACTAAAACAGCCTGATAATTCTGGGCAACACGGTGGATATCTGTTGCCGTTTGAAACCCACTTTCACTAATATAACAAATTTCTTGCTGTTCTAATTGAAAATGAGTCGCCAAGGTTTCACTAACCTCAATAGCTACCTTAAACGTTGTTAAGTCACGGTTATTTATTCCAATCAACTTAGCGCCAAGTTTCTCTGCAATTTTAAGTTCTGCTAGGTTGTGTACTTCTACTAAAATTTCAAGACCGATAGCCTGAGCTTTTCTATACAAGTCAGCTAATCTAGTTGGCGTTAAAGCAGCTACAATGAGTAATACAATCGATGCCCCAGCATTATATGCCCGAATCAGTTGTTTTTCAGAAATAATAAAATCTTTGCATAAAATTGGAACAGTCACTATTTTAGCCACTTCCCTAAGGTCCTCAATCGTCCCTTTAAAGAAAACCTCATCTGTTAAAACAGAAATTGCCCCAGCTCCAGCCTCTTCATAAGCCTTTGCTTGAGTCAGAGGATCAACATCTAAGGCAATCGCTCCTTTTGAAGGTGAGGCACGTTTAATTTCTGCAATGAGTTGCATCGTAGTTTGATTTTTCTGTAAAAAGTCATAAAAAGAAGGGCGCTGTGGTTGGTCTTGGACTATTTCTAAAGGCATAATGGCTACTTCTTGTTGTTTCTGTTGAATAATTTTTTTAAAAAATGTCATGATTGAGTCACTCCTTGGGTGAATTTTTTTAGTTGTTCTAATTTTTCTAAGGCCAAACCAGATTGAATTAACGAATCAGCCAGTTTGATTCCCTCTTGAATGGATTGAACTTTGCCATTGGCGTATAAACCTAATCCGCTATTTAGTAAAACCGTGTCATAATAGGCACTTTTTTCACCGTGTAAGACACGTAGTAAAATCGCTGCATTCATTTTGGCATCGCCACCTTTAATCGCTGTCAATTCATATCGTTGCAAATGAACATCCTCTGGTGTAAATGTATGCAAAGTTACATGATTATTTTCTAGTAAAGCATAATGATTTTCTCCGTTTAAGGAGGCTTCATCTAAATAGCCCGCTCCATTGACAACAATCGCCCGTTTCCTTCCTAATTTTTGTAAAGTTAAGGCTACTTGCTGAACTAAATCACGACGATAAATACCAACTAACTGAGTTTCCAATTGAACTGGATTAGTTAATGGACCAATTAAGTTGAAAATTGTTGGTGTGGCTAATTCTTTACGAATATTCCCCACATAACGCATATTTGGATGAACATGTGGAGCGAATAAGAACGTAATTCCGACTGTTTTTAAGGCTTCGGTTGCTTGTTCAGCAGAAATATCTAAGACAATTCCTAATTCCTGACACACATCTGCGCTACCTGAACGACTAGAAATACTTCGATTTCCGTGTTTCGCTACAGGAATTCCAGCAGCTGCCAAAACAAATGCTGAAGTTGTGCTAATATTAAAGCTTTGGGAAGCATCTCCTCCTGTACCACAATTATCCATAGCATTTTTTTCTGTAAACCCAATAGGTGTTGCTAAATGTTGAACTGCTCCTACCATACCTACCATTTCTTCGATGGTCTCACCTTTCATTTTCAGTGCTAACAACAACGCGGTAATCTGAACTTGGTTGGCCTCCCCACTTAAAATAAAATCACCAATGATCCGACTCTCTTCTAACGTTAAATCTTTTTTTTGATAAACTTTTTGTAAGATTGATTCAATCATCTTGTTGCTCCTCCTGTTCTACTATTGAAATGAAATTTTGAATCATTTGTTTTCCTTCAGGCGTCCCAATCGATTCGGGATGAAATTGCAGGCCATATACAGGAAAACCTTCAACTTGTACTGCCATAATTTCTTCATCATCCGTTGAACGTGCTAAAACTTTTAATGTAGATGGAAAATTTTCTTTAGCTAAGATGAGTGAGTGATACCGCATTGCAGCGAAATATTCGGGAATTTGTTGGAACAGGGGTGATTGGTTCATTTGCTGTAATTGTGAGATTTTTCCATGACGAACAGCTTTGGCAATTTCTAATTGTGCGCCAAAAACTTCACCGATACCTTCATGACCAAGACAAATTCCTAACAGTGGTTTATACAGATAGAATTCTTTAATTAATTGAAGCAGCAGTCCAGCATCTTTTGGTTCCCCTGGTCCTGGAGATAAAACAATTCCAGTTGCTTTGGCTGCGTGTTGTAGCAACATGGGATCATCATTGCGTATGACAGTAACTTCAGAAAATTCTTCAATGTATTGAGCCAAATTATACGTAAAAGAATCATAATTATCGACTAATAAAATCATAGGCCTACCTCCAATAATGCTTTCGCTTTTTGTAGAGTTTCTAGATATTCTGTTTCTGGAACGGAATCATAGACAATGCCGGCTCCCGCTTGAACATATGCTTTATTTTGGTGGAGAATCATCGTTCGTATGGCTAAAGCAAAATCACAATCACCATTTAGACTTAAATAACCAATCGCCCCACCGTAAATCCCACGACGGACATTCTCCCACTGATAAATCCGTTCCATTGCTCTTAATTTTGGTGCACCACTAACGGTTCCAGCAGGCAGGACGGCCTTTAGTGCATCTAAAGCTGTTAGATTTTCTTTAAGCGTGCCAGATACGATTGAGACAATGTGCATCACATATCGGAAACGCTCGATCGTTAAATACGTAGGAATTGTGACACTTCCTGTTTGGGAAATTTTGCCAATATCATTGCGACCTAAATCCACCAACATTCGATGTTCCGCTAGTTCTTTTTCATCTTTTAATAATTCTTCTGCTAGTTGTAAGTCTTCCTCATCAGTTCCCCCACGTTTTCTTGTACCGGCGATAGGATTTGTAGTAACCGTTCGATCTTGAACTTTTACTAGACTTTCAGGTGAGGAACCGATAATCTTTGTTTCACCAAAATCCAAATAATACAGATAAGGGGTTGGATTCAATAAACGCAACTCTTCGTAATAAGCGAATGAATCGCCTTGAAATTCAGCCTCTAATCGCTGTGACAATACAATCTGGAAACAATCTCCTTCATGGATCTTTTTTTTCGCTTTTTCTACAAGCGCCATAAATTCTGTTTTAGAAACATTACTTTTGTACGTAAGATTGAATTTTTTTCTAGTTATTTTTTGACTTGATTGTGTTAAAAATCGTTGAAGTTCTGTATATACTCGATGGAGATCTTGATTTAATTCCAATTCGGTTCGCTGAGAATAACTATTGTCTTCTACAAGCAATAATTCCGACCTTTGATGATCAAAAACCATAAAAGATTCATAAAGATAAAAGCAAATATCAGGAATCGCTCTGTTTTCAGGTGGTAAATCACCTAATCTTTCATAAATGGCTAAGGTATCATAACCGACATAACCAATTCCCCCACCTTGAAAGGGTGAATCAAGAACTTCTACATCTTGTTGATTTCGTTGAATAAACTCAGCTATTCGTGCCAAGGGATCCGTTGCTCTTTCTTTAATTCCATCCAAATAAAGATCTTGTTGAAATACTTTTAATTCATGAATTGGATTGCGGGCAATAATCGAAAATCGCCCTGTTCCTGAACTATTGTCGTAAGATTCTAGTAAAACTTTCTTTTCACCTGATAAATAACGATATAGGTGGTTGATGGATAGAGTGTTTACATTTATTTTCTGTATTTTTCGCATTTATTTCGCTCCTTTTTATTTTTTATATAGAAAAAGCCCTCTAAAATCCAATTTAATCTGGATTTTAGAGGGCGAAAGATTCGCGGTACCACCTCTATTAAAGTTACATGTAACTTTATCTTCATTCAAGTACACAACTACTATACTCTATCTCGATAACGTGAGAAGACGTTTTTCCCTACTACTCTCAAAAAATGAAAGGTTCAAAAGAACACTATAAGGTCCATTCACTTAATTTAGTGACATCAGTTTCCACCAACCACTGACTCTCTATTGACAATAAATTAAGGTACTCATCCTTATGTAACGTTTTAGGCTATATTTAGTTATTTTGGAACAAATGGCAACGTGATGTTTGATAGATTTACAAGCTTTTAAAGCAATTAGGGATCATGGATATTTTTTAAAACTTGATGCGTAATGTCTCTATGTTCTTGAAAGCAACTAGAGACATGATAAAAAGCCTACCATCCCTGCCTAAATAAATTAGACAAGGACGATAGACTCGTGGTGCCACCTTGATTAATCAGAAAATCCTGATTCACTTTGTTCCCAACTCAATTAAATTACTTAATTGAAGTAGGTGCCTTGGGTAACGATAAGGCGTAATCGCTCTTCTTATTGAAGTAGCTATAAAGCTACTTGTTAGGAATCGTTGCTGAAAAGTCCATTCACAATCTATTCGTAATTGTCTTGCACCAACCGACAACTCTCTTCATACAAATTCCATTGCTACTTACTCTTTTGTCTTCGCATTTTAATGTTTCTTTAATTGAATACTAATTTAACCTTTTTTATTTAAAATGTCAACACTAAAGTTTAAATAAATTATTTTGATAAATAAATAGGTCGATTTTTTCTGGGTTGAACAGGTCGATTTGTTTGTCCAATTTGTTCTTTAAAAGCTTTTAATAATCCTTGTCGCATATATACTGGAAACTGAAAAACAATCCAATTTACAGGACCTGATGTTGGAGGTGTTGTTAACGAACCAGAATAATGGAAATAATCCAAATTGTAAGGCAATAAATTCATTAAATCAATAGGCACTAATAATCCTCTAGCTGAAATTCTAGGATTTAGAGCTTTTTTATCTAAATTAGCCATTTTCTCATTTAAAGGAATGGTCGTAGGTTCAGCCATAACGCCAATGACCAATAATTCATTTTTGGGAGAACGATGGACTAAATGAAATTCCAAGGGAAAACTTTGATCATCAATTAAATGCTCGCTAGGTAGATGAAAATGAATATCTTCTAACACATAACGTTTATGATTAAAAACTACATGATTCACCTTTTCTTTAGCAATCGGAGCTAAATGTAACGTGTGATTGTAGTAAGATGTCTCAAATGTTGTTTGGTGATAATCAAATTGCAATAAGCCTGCATGAATATAGCTGGATATTTCGGTTTGTTTTAACGAAATAGGCGATTGCAAACTGCCCTCCTCCGCTTCTTTAAAGATGTCGCAAATATCCTTCCAATGCTCTGGACCTCGAGCACCTGTATAATCCCAATCCATTTCTAGTTCCTCCCTTAATCAAAAACCCATTATTTTCAGATTCAGTATATTCTACCTTTTTTATAAAAACAAAGTCAATTAGGATGCATTCTGTTTTTGTCTGTTTATTCCATCATTAACTTGCTTTTTTAGAAAAACTAACAAATAAAGTAGTGAAAAATAACGTAACAATCAAAGCTTTTCCAATTTTTTTCATCAAGACTCCCACTCCTTTTAAACGCTTATTTATTTATTCTATCATTTTGATTTAATAATTCCAATAAGAGAAGTATGAAATTTAGTTCCACCAGCAAATAAATTAACTGCTTTCTTATTCGGCTATTAAACGTTATAATTAAGCTGTTACTTGTGAACACTAGAAAATTATTTAAGAAAGTGAGGGATTCCATGTCATTTGATGGTATCTTTACCCATACAATGGTGAATGAATTAAAAGAATTGCTAAATAATGGGCGCATTTCTAAAGTTCACCAACCCTACCAAAGTGAAATTATTTTAGTCATGCGTGCAAATGGCAAAAATCATAAAGTTTTATTATCGGCTCACCCTAGCTATGCACGTATTCAAACAACAGAGATTCCTTATGAAAATCCTAACACACCACCTAATTTTTGTATGATGATGCGTAAACAACTTGAAGGTGCTATTTTAGAAAATATTGAGCAAATCGGCAATGATCGTGTGATTCATTTTACCTTTAAAGGTCGTGATGAGATTGGTGATGTGCGCAATGTTGTATTAGTTGTTGAATTAATGGGACGACACAGTAACATTTTTTTAATTGAACAAGATACCAAACGAATAGTTGATTGCATTAAGCATGTACCTAGTAGTATGAATAGCTATCGTTCCGTGATGCCTGGAGCGACGTATATTGCTCCACCACATCAAGATAAATTAAATCCCTTTACTACCACAGCCGTTGAAATTACAGAGAGCCTTGCTAGTGATCCAGAACTAAGCCTGCAAAAAAATCTACAAACAGCGTACCAAGGATTAGGTGGTGATACGACTGCTGAGATTATTTATCGTAGTGAAAGTAACCCTTCTGAAATTCCAGCTGCATTTTTAGCGTTTATTCAAGAAGTTTCTGATGGACATCATACACCAACTTTGACAACAGGAGCTAAAAAAGAATTTTTCACCCCTACGCCATTTTTAAGTTTAGATGGTGAAAAGAAAATTTTTGGGAATTTAAGTCAATTATTGG
Organism: Carnobacterium gallinarum DSM 4847; assembly: GCF_000744375.1. Lineage (NCBI taxonomy): Bacteria > Bacillati > Bacillota > Bacilli > Lactobacillales > Carnobacteriaceae > Carnobacterium > Carnobacterium gallinarum. The sequence continues at coordinate 318,587 of NZ_JQLU01000004.1, forward strand.
ATGCTTATTATAGCGGAAAAGCAGAAAAAGATCGGGTTAATCAACAAGGGTCTGACCTCATTCGTTTAGTAAATGTTGAACTCCAACGAAATGTAAAAAAACTGAAAAAATTAGAGCAAACTTTAGCAGAAACTGAATTTGCTGATGACTATCGGATTAAGGGTGAAATTTTAACAGCCTATTTACATGAATTTGAAAAAGGACAAAAAGAAGTGACTCTTTTGAATTTTTATGATGATGAAAAGCCGATTAAAATCACTCTTGATGTTCGGAAGAATCCTTCTCAAAATGCTCAAAAATACTTTGCTAAATATCAAAAATTACGGAATGCGGTAGCTTTTGTTGGCGAGCAAATTGAGTTAACTTTAAATGAGATTGATTATTTAGAATCTGTAGGAACACAACTTTCTCTAGCAACACCAAAAGATGTGGCAGAAATTAAAGAAGAATTGACACAAGAAGGTTATCTAAAAAAGAAAAAGACTAAGAAAAAAGCAATGAAAACTCAACAAGGAAAGCCTGAACAGTACCGTTCTAGTGATGGAACTAGTATTTTAGTTGGGAAGAATAACTTGCAAAATGATCAATTAACCTTGAAAACAGCCCGCAAAACAGATATCTGGTTGCACACGAAGAATATTCCTGGCTCTCATGTGATCATTCAAGATAGCAATCCGTCGGAAGAAACGATTTTAGAAGCAGCTAACATTGCTGCCTATTTCTCAAAATCTCAATTATCTGCGTCTGTTCCGGTTGATTTAGTTCCGGTAAAATTAATTCGTAAACCCAATGGTGCTAAACCTGGGTATGTAATTTATGAAGGTCAACGAACCGTTTCAGTTACTCCTGATAAAGAATTAGTTGCTCGTTTAAAAGTTTAATTTGAATACAAAGAGGAACTTACCATTTTTGGTAAGCTCCTCTTTGTTATTTAACAAACCGCATGTTTTCGTTTTCTCCCAACCCGTTCCATCGTCACAACTTTTTCAATATAATCTGTTGCCAGTGGAACTTTACAAGCAGTATCTCCAAGATAAACTTCTACTTTTCCGATAGTTTTAGCAACTTCTTCAGCTCTAGTTAACAGTGGCGGATAATAACTACCAACGCAAATGACAAATTGATTCATTGAATAGCGTACCCGATTTTTAGCTTGATGAATATTCTTTTCGATGGAATCTAATAATGCTTCAACTTCTTGTTGATGAATCGCAGTATCTGGTGTGATGGATATAAAACTGCCATAGGTTGTCCAGCCAGCATTTTCAATATATTCTTGTTCTGAAGCCATCCATTCTAAGGCTAACTCTTTAGCAAAAAGACTTTCAGCAGCAACACTTGCCACAATTGATCCAGCAATAAAGGAACAGTTGGCGGTCTCCATCCATGTTTGTAGTTGTTCTTTCTTCATCTTTTTAGGCTGAATGGCCAATCCTGCCAAATATTGTGCATCTGAGTTACCTGTTGCGAATAAATCTAGAGCTAACTGCGGATTTTTTTTAACATCTTTAACTAAAAATTTTTTTAAATCGCCAATCTTTACACCGAAAATTGGTTCATTGGCACCGTGTCTTAGTAGTGTTTTTTTGGTTTGTTCAGTACCTAGTTCGCTTAAACGTCCCATAATTTCGCTAATGTCCATACTTTTCCTCCGTCTATTACTCTATGATTTAAACAATTTATTTTTTATGATAATAATTCCTTTTAACTTATAGTCTATCCTGACTTTCATCAGGTTTCAAGAAATAGTGATATGTAAAAACGAAGACCACTAATCAGCCTTCGTTTTAGCAAAATTAACTATTTTTTTGAATTAAATCAACAAAACTATCTGTAATGGCTTGGAAAAATTGTAATGTGTTTTCATTTGTAACAGTTCCATCTTCATTCAGCATAGACGTTACATTTCCTAAATAAGCTTCTGGTTGTTGCACGGTTGGCATATTTAAGAAAACTAATGATTGACGTAAATGATGGTTTGCACCAAATCCACTAATTGCACCAGGTGAAACACTAACGATCGCTGCTGGTTTTTTATCCCAAACACTAGCGCCATATGGACGTGAACCAACATCTAATGCATTTTTCAAGACAGCTGGAACTGAACGATTGTATTCAGGAGTTACGAATAAAACAGCATCAATTGATTTCATTTTTTCACGAAATGCAGTAAGTGATTCTGGAACAGGACCCACATCATCAAAATCTTGATTGTACATATCTAAGCCATCTAAATGAATAAAAGTTACGTTGTACTCTTCCGGAAATAATTTTGAAAATGTTTCAGCAATTTTTTTACTAAATGATTCCTTGCGCAAGCTTCCTACTAAAATCCCAATATTTTTTGTCATTGTGAATTTCCTCCTAAATTTCATTTACTTTTTGTAAGCACTTTAATTGTACGACTATTTCAAATTTAATTCAAGAATTTATACTTTAAAATGAGTACATAAATGAAAAAAAGGAACGCTTCTTAATGAAGAAAATAGTTTTTTTGTTATTTTATTTTATAATCAATAAGTTTTTGTAATAGTTGTTTTGATTCCGTTCATCAAATTTGGTGGCATAATATACTGCTTTTTGATAAACTTCATCTGCATCTGGAAAATCAATTTTGCTACTACTAGTATAAAAGTGTAATTTTTCATTATCTGTTTCTAATGCTTCAACAGTATCCAAATTTTCTTGATAGACTTCAATTGCTTTTTGATGTTGTTTGCTTATTACTAGGTACTCAATAAATTGTGCGACTGTTGAAATGAATGTAGCGCGTTGTTTAACCATCGGATATCCACGATCAAATGAATCTTGTGCTTTGTCTAATTGATTTAGTTTAAAATAAGCTAAAGCTGTGTGACCATAGGTAATATGTGGAACTTCTGCACAAGATTGTTTGCCTTTCAAAATAGGTGCAGCGACTTTTATCGCTTTTTTATAGGCACCAATAAAATGATAATAAGACACAATCTCAGTTGTTTCACAAGCCGTACAATCGTTCATAAAATCTGCTTTAGTTCCTTGCCACAAAACAAAATTTTCACTTGCTGCTTCTAAATCCCCCATTGAAATTGCTTGTAGTGTTTTGATTTTATAATAAGGGCGTAGTGAGTAATTGTATTCTTTGAATTTAGTTTCCATGTCAATCGTTAAATGATTGATCTTCTCCAAAGAAATTTCGGAAAAATGAACAATGCCTTCAGTAATCCATTTGTAATGCCATAATAAATCAAAGACTCGAACTTGATTTTCAGTAGTTTCATATAGATTGATTAGCCAAGAAAAGGCAGCTAATTGCTTTTTAGGAAAGCCTGCATACATGCAAGTATCAATTAATTCCCAACGAGCAACTACACTAATGGGGATATCTCGAGCAATATCAGCGCCTCGTATGACATCTTCTAATATTGAAATTCGTTCACTTGATTGCGAATTTATTGTATAGGCATAATCTAGTAATTCTAAGTATTCCATTCTTTCTCCTCCATTATGCTTAGATTAAACTTAAATTAATTGAGTTAGCAAATCGATTAAGCTGTTATTTAATAAAGCTAATTCTTTTTTCTTTAATGGATAGTGTCCAAGTAACAAAGCTTGAACATATAAAACTTCGATAATATTTTTTAAGGATTTTGTTTTTTTGTCAGAGTTGAATAAACGTTGAATTAGCGAATTATCCATATTTAAATACAATTTCGCAGGTGGTAATTGAGTTTTTTCAACCATTAGGTCTTCCAAAATTCCACCAAATAGATCATTGCTTTCTTCGGCTGTCCGCTCTAATTCCCGTTGATTTTGAGTTAAATGATTGGATAGTAGCAACATCGGCATTTCCATTGGCTCAAAATGTTTCATGATAATCATTAAATTAAGTTCTTGAAAATATTGATTAAGTTCATCCACCGGCTCTTTCAATTCGTTACTTTCTGAAAAAGTTAATGGATGAAATGTTTTTTGAAAATCTTCTGGTTGAAGTACCTTTAATTGACTAAAAGGAAAATCTTTTAAAATCAAACTAATCTCTGACAATAGCTGACTATCATAAGAATATCCACCATTAATTACAGTCATTCCTTGTGTTCTCGCTAAGTCAGCCATTTGACGAAAATCATCAACAGATAACGCATAATGAATCATCTTATTTTGTGTTAAAATATCTGCTAAAATTTCTTCGCCATTTAATGTTCTGAAAGGTAAAAAAGTATAGATCATTTTTAAAAATTCAGAATCTTCACTTGCTAATGCTTTAAAGGATAGAAAATGTGCAGTAATCAATTTTTCTAGTGATTCACTAGGTAGGGTTTCGATTCCTAATTTTAAAGAGCTACCTAGTTCTTTTGCAACAGTTTTAAGATGGTTATCAAGATAGAAATCTTCTCTGGAAGCAATAGGTTGTAGTTCACTTGTCCAAATAATACAACGAGTAAAGAAAGCCCAGTTTGGTAAAATGACATCTACTTGATCGGAAACAAACATTTGATTTAAAAAGACTGTATTTCGTTTTTTAGCATTAATCCTCAATGTATAAGGAACAATATAGGCGATCCCTTTTGTTTTTCCATTTTTTGTTTGAATAAAGAAATAATCTTGAAATTCTTCTTTTAGTAGTAATTCCCCTAACTCTAAGATTTTTTCATGAGAAAGTGATTTAAAATCATCTGATTCTCCTAATGCTAGGGTCTCTTTATTAATAAATTGTTCAATATTTTGAGTAGAAAAGTAAATAGGCACTTCTAAACAAGCACCATATTTAAATAATATTTCTGCCAAATTATCTGGTTCTAATTGTTCAGTTAACTCTTCTAAGTCGTGTTGGTTGCCAGTGTTCCGTGAAGTTAAGTAAATTTTAGTGCCCGGTTCGTCAAAGAGAGTCGCTAATTGACGAATTTCATAAGTTCCATCTGCTTTTCCTCGCCATTCAAAGCATTCATTCGTTTTAGCACTAGTAGTCACCATAACAATCTCATCAGCTATAATAAAACAGGATAGTAAACCAATTCCAAAACGACCAATAAAGTTTTGGTGTTGCTGAAATTTTTTATCTCCTTTAGAAGATTGAGCGATGGTTGCTAAGAATTGGTGAATTTCTTCCTGTGTAAGTCCGATTCCATTATCTTCAATAATTAATGTCGATTCTCCCGACATTTGTTTACTCAAACTAATATGGATTTCTCCTGAAAAGTTAGGAGTGATTAACTTTCGAGCACGTATTGCATCAGTTGCATTTTGCAACAATTCCCGTAGATAGACGTCTTTGTTGTTGTACAAATGATTTGACAAAATATCAATCATTCCTGTTAAATTTACTTTAAATCGATTTTCTTCATTAGACATAGTGACTCACTCTCCTTATACACAAACTACATGTAATTTTTTTATGATAAAATTCACTGAAATCTTATTCAACTATTTCCAGTATAACAGCTTATTCTACCTATGAGAATAACTTCTTATCAGCAGAGAGCAACAATAAGTTATCTGATTTTGCAATTTGTAAGATTCGTTTTGAAGAGTAGTACGTTGTGTAAGTAAAAGTAGTCTCCAAGCTAGCAATGAGTTGGAGACTAAATCCAAACATTTTTACCGTGAACGTTGTAGCGATTGGGTCGTTAGTATAACCTGCTAGACTATATTGAGTTTCATACAGCATATAGTCAATAAAAGAGTGATTTTGAAAGTAATCTGGAACCCTAGTTGAAGCTTTTAGTATTTCATCACTTAAGTAGAAAGCTAATTGAATGAAAAAAACAATGCAAATAACAAGGAGAAGAGTTTATCAAAAACCATACTTATTTGTTTTTGATAAGCGAAGATAAGTAAATATATAGACAAGTGGTTTTAGCTAGTTTTTGCTTTACTTCATCAATCATCCCAGGAGCATACATGATCTCTTGAAATTTTAAAAACTGGTTAAGAAGAAAATTTTCATAAAAAATTGAAATTAACGACCTATTATAATGAAAATTGGCTAACTACTATTCTTTGCTTTTTTTTGGTACACTAAAAGCGATTTAAAATTTATAATGTCAGGAGCTTTTTCCAAATGAAACGCCAACCTTTTTTCAAAATTTTTCTGTTTTGTGGAATAGTTCTTCTAAGTAGTAGTGGAATCGTATTCGTTAGCTATCCACATTTTTTTAATCATTCAGATGAAGAAAAAAAGGAATTTTTTCTACCAAAATGGGAATATCCTACAAAATACCTTTCTTTTCCTAAATCTGATTCTAGAGTTATCGCCCATCGTGGCTTTCAGAAAAATACTGTTGAGAATACATTAGAGTCTCTTCAAACAGCAATTCAATTTAAACCTGCCTATGTTGAAGTAGATATTCAGCAAACTAAAGACAATTATTTTGTCGTCATACATGACACAAGTTTACGACGTTTGGCTCATAAAAAAAATAAGATTCGACAATTAACACTGGCAGAACTAAAAAAAATTAAGTTAAAACAAAATAATGTGACTGGGTACATCCCAACGCTTGAAGAAGTTATATCACTAGCAAAAAGTCAAGGACAACCGCTTTTATTGGATATTAAAACAAGTTCCTCAGATAGTATGGATATGCCACAAGATTTAATTACTTTACTAGAAAAATATCAAGTCACATCTGACTATTTAATCCAATCTCAAGATGATCATTTTTTGAATCGTCTAAAAGAATTATCTCCCTCACTTCAAGTTGGCTTAGTTATCAAAAGCTTGCCATCTAAAGATTTTAGGGATTATCAATTTGTAGCTTTACGGGCTACATTGGCAAGTGATGAATTTTTAGCGCAACAACGAACGGAAAACCGAACAGTTTATTTATGGACGGTTGATTTTCCATCTGAAATGGATCGAATGATGAAAAAGTCAGTTATGGGTATTATTACAGATGACTTGGATAATGCGACTCGTTTTTCCAATGTGAATAAATTAGAGTCTACTTATTTAGAGCGTATTCGTTTAAATCAGTTAGAAAGAGAACGTTCCCAATCAAGAATGGTACCTTAGGACTAAGAAAGTAATCAAAAACAGAGAATGCACTTTTCTATTTTCATTATCAATGGTACTATAATAAAGTAGGGGTGCCTAAAATTAAACTATTCGTTTCCTAAAAATGGTTGCTACTCCCTCTATTAATTATCAAACTACTATTTAAATCGTTTAAAAATAAGAATGAAGAAAGGGTTACTAAAATGATTACTTTTTTAATGCAGTTTGAACCATGGCAACAAGCTCTAATTGGAACACTTTTTACTTGGGCATTAACAGCACTTGGTTCAGCGCTAGTATTTTTCTTTAAAGATATCAATCGCGATATTTTTAACCTAATGTTAGGATTTGCTTCTGGAGTTATGATTGCCGCTAGTTTTTGGTCTTTACTAGATCCAGCTCTAGAAATGGCGAAATCGCAAGGTTCAATTCCATGGTTAGTCGTAGGCGTTGGTTTTGCATTTGGTGGGCTTTTCTTATATGCTGCTGATAAGATATTGCCTCATATGCACTTTGGTGATAATCATGAAGTAGAAGGCTTGCCTAGTCACTTACGACGGACAATTTTACTGGTTTTCTCGATTACCCTTCATAATATTCCAGAAGGTCTAGCTGTTGGGGTCGCATTTGGTGCAGCAAATCAAGTAACTGGAAGCCCCGAAGCTGGAATTGCTGCCGCTTTAGCCGTAGCGATTGGAATTGGAATTCAAAACTTTCCAGAAGGCGCTGCTGTGTCTATTCCATTACGTCAAGAAGGTTTAAGTCGAACAAAAGCCTTTCTATATGGTCAAGCATCAGGAATTGTGGAACCGATTGCGGGAGTTTTAGGAGCTATTTTAGTTACGTATGTGACATCGATATTGCCTTATGCCTTAGCTTTTGCTGCTGGTGCAATGATTTATGTTGTTGTTGAAGAATTAATTCCAGAAGCACAACAAAAACAAACAGCCAAAGGAGCTCATTATGCAACTTTTGGTGTGATGGTAGGTTTTTTAATTATGATGATTCTCGATGTTGCTTTAGGCTAAATAAAAATAAAGGTGTGTTATACAAATGAATATTTATATTGATGCTGATGCTTGCCCAGTTAAAGATATTATTATTACTGAAGCAGTAAAAAGAGCCATTCCTGTCATTATCGTGACGAGTATTTCTCATTTTTCTACAGTTATTCAACCAGATGGAGTAAAAACTATTTACGTTGATAATGGCGCTGAGGCAGCAGATTATCGGATTATGCAACTAATTCATAAAGAGGATTTATTAGTTACTCAAGATTATGGACTAGCCTCTTTAGCGTTAGCGAAGGGATCTACGGTCTTACATCATACAGGGTTTCAATATTCTCATGAAAATATTGATCAATTATTGCAGTCACGTTATTTAAGTGCAATGGAGCGAAAAAGTGGCAAACGTACTAAAGGTCCAAAAGCCTTTACTGAAAATGATCGCATAAAATTTAGAAATTTGTTAAACCAACAGTTATCCAATTAAATAAGTCAAAGAAAGAGCTTGGGAGAAAACTACAAAATAGTTTTGCTCTTAAGCTTTTTATCTACATGAACGCTATGAAAAAGCAACCTTTTTTTTATTTTTATTTCTTTATAATTTGTTCGCTTTACATTTAGAACATTTGTTCGTATAATGATTTTAGTTGTTACTGAATTGTTAGGAGGAACTTAATCGATGAATAATCCGCAAATGCCACTTATTTTAAAAGATTTAATTGAAAAAAAGAAAAACTTAGATAGCAATATTTATGCCTTTTATTTTGAAGGAGTAAAACAAGGTATTCGTTTATTAGATGATACCCATGAGTTGTATGCTGAATTTTTAAAATCAATTGATGAAGTAGATATTTTACCAGAACTAACATTTCAAGTAGAAGAAAATTTAGTTCGCTAAGCTTTTTAACGAAGGAGGGAAAAAGATGAATTTTATTACATTGACAGGGATGGTTATTTCGGATGTTAAAATTATTAATTTAACCAGTGGTGTCCCACTTTGCCGCTTTACTCTCGAAGCTGATGGTCGCAAGTTCTATTGTTTAGTTTCAGGAATGATGGCTTACGATTTCGTTTATAAAGTCCAACTTGGTGCAATGTTAACGTTTGAGGCTCGAATTAATGATCGAATGCAACTAGTTCTACTTAATTATCATGTAATGACCCCCTCCGTATCTTCTTTAATGAATGACCGACTGCAAACCTCTGGTTATCCTCATAAAAAAATTTCTTAAACACTTAGTCAAAAACTTACTTAATAATGAGTTTTTGACTAAGTTCTTATCGTTGCTCAAGAGTCGTATACGTACTTTCTTCAGAAATACTATCATATGCAGGACGAATAATTTTATTCGTATTAATTAGTTCTTCCAAACGATGTGCGCTCCAGCCAACAATTCGTGCCATTGCAAAAATAGGTGTGAACAATTCTGTTGGCAAATCTAACATACTATAAACGAAGCCACTAAAGAAATCAACATTTGCACTAACTCCTTTATAAATATGTCGTTCTTCGCCAATGACTTTTGGAGCTAAATTCTCAACCATTGTATAAAGTTGAAACTCATCTAAACGGTCCTTTTCTGTAGCTAGCTGCTTGACAAAGCCTTTAAAAATTTCTGCTCTAGGATCAGAGATTGAATAAACGGCATGGCCCATTCCATAAATTAACCCTTTTTGATCAAAAGCTTCTTTATTTAACAATTTTTTGAGGTACCGACGCACTTCTTCTTCATCTTTAATATTTGTAACCTGTTGTTTTAAATCTTCAAACATTTCTACGACTTTAATATTCGCACCACCATGTTTTGGTCCCTTTAATGACCCTAGAGCTGCTGCAATAGTTGAATAGGTATCTGTTCCAGATGAAGTGACAACATGAGTTGTAAAGCTAGAATTGTTCCCTCCTCCATGTTCCATATGAAGAACTAACGCTAAATCTAAAATGGTTGCTTCAGATTGTGTATACTGTTGATCTGGCCGTAACATTCTTAGAAGATTTTCTGCATTGGAAAGTTTATCAGATGGATAGTGAATATAAAGACTACCTTCGCATTCGTAATGGCAATAAGCATGATATGCATAGACAGCTAACATTGGGAAAACACTGATTAACATTAAACTTTGATCTAAAACATTAGGTATGGAGATATCATCTGCAGACTCATCGTAGGATGCTAATGTTAATACACTACGAGCCAATACATTCATAATATCTTTGCTAGATGCAGTTAGAAGAACATCTCGTACAAAATTTGTAGGTAATTTTCTTTTAGAGGCCAGTAGTTTTTGAAAATCAAGCAACTCTGCTTCATTTGGCAAATTTCCGAATAGAAGTAGATAACTCACTTCTTCAAAGCCAAAACGTTTATCAGTTAAGTAACCTTGGGTAACATCATGAATCGTGATTCCACGATATTCCAATAAACCGTCTGTTGAAATGATCTTTCCAGCAGCATTCGTTGTTTGTGCTTGAACTTTAGAAATAGTCGTTAGTCCTGCTAATACCCCCTTACCATTGATATCACGTAAGCCTTGTTTTACATCGAATTTTTGATAAAGTATTGGATCAATATGATTATTTTTTTTACATAAATCTGCCAACTTATTTATTTCAGTTGTCAGTTTCATCGTTTTGTCGTTCATCAAAAACACCCTCCTTTTTAATCAAATTATAATTTAACTCATCATACACTATTTGATTAAAAAGGAAAAGTTTAGACCTTTATTTAGAAGAAAAAACATCAAAAGTAAGCCCAATAGACTTACTTTTGATGTTTTGAAATTTATTTACCCCAGCTAGCTGGATCTTTTTTCCACTCTTGCAACAAGGTCATATCTTCAGCTTTAATTGCACCCATTTCTAAAGCCACCTCAATTAGTGTTGAATAGGTAGTTAAGGTTTTAAATGTTAGCTGATTTGCAGAAAAATTCTCAATTCCTTTAGGCAACTCATAGGTAAAGATTGCAGCTGTTCCAATGACATCAGCACCTTCGTTTTTAGCAGCAACAGCTGCGTCGATAACACTCCCGCCGGTTGAGATTAAATCTTCAATGATAACCATTTTTTGTCCATTTGAAATGCGACCTTCAATTTGATTGCCTTTGCCATGATCTTTTGCTTTGCCACGAATATAAACCATCGGTAAGTCTAAAATTTCAGCAACCCAAGCAGCATGAGGAATACCTGCAGTAGCTGTTCCTGCAATGACTTCTGCATCAGGATAATTAGTTTTAATTAATTCTGCTAATCCACTAGCAATCTCACGACGTACTTTAGGGTAACTCATAGTAATACGATTATCACAATAAATCGGACTTTTAATGCCACTTGCCCATGTAAAAGGTGCGTTAGGACTCAAGCTTACTGCTTCAATTTCTAATAAATCTTTTGCAATTTTTTTTTCAATTGTCATATTAATTTTCGACTCCATTCCATTGATCTTTAATTAAGTGATAGGCTCTAACTGGGTCTTCTGCTAAAGTAATTGGACGTCCGACAACAATATAACTAGAACCACCAGCTCTTGCTCTCGCTGGAGTAGCTACACGCTTTTGATCGCCTTTTTCATCTCCTGCTGGACGAATTCCAGGAGTGACACATAAAAATTCACTTGATGTATTTTCTTTAATCAATTGAGCTTCTAGTGCGGAACAAACGACTCCGTCTAAACCAGCATTTTGTGTTAGTTTAGCATAATGAATCACACTTTGAAGAAGCGGTACTTCGATTAATTGTTCTTTCCGCATAGCTTCTTGTGTTGTAGAAGTTAGTTGTGTAACCGCGATTAAGCTCGGACGTTGACGTCCAGCAGGTGTTCCAGAAATAATGCCACTCATAGCGGATTCCATCATTTGTTTGCCTCCAGCAGCATGAACATTAATCATATCTACATCTAATGCTGCTAAGCCTTTCATTGAACGTTCGACTGTATTAGGAATATCATGAAGTTTTAAGTCTAAGAAAATTTCATGACCTAGGCTTTTCATTAACTTTACAACTTCTGGTCCATTTTGATAGTAAAGTTCCATTCCGACTTTGACAAAAAGTTGCTCCTCTTTAAAGTGAGCCAAAAATTTTTTAATTTCATCACTTGTTGAAAAATCTAAAGCAATAATTGGTTTTGATTGCATGTTATCTTCCTTCCCGCACTTCTTTTATTAGGTTTTCTAGAGTACTAATCCCCAGTTCATCCATTCTATTTGGTAAATCCTTTATAAGTGTAGGACAAATTGTTGGATTTGTAAAGTTCGCTGTGCCAACTGCAACAGCACTTGCTCCAGCCATGAACATCTCTAGAACGTCATCCACTGTATAGACACCACCCATACCAATAATTGGAATCTTTACTGCATGGCTAACTTGATGAATCAAACGAATTGCAACTGGTTTAATTGCTGGTCCCGAAAGTCCACCCGTTTGATTGGCTAAAATTGGACGTCTAGTTTTTAAATCAATTCGCATTCCTAGCAAAGTATTAATCATACTAATTCCATCTGCTCCAGCAGCTTCGACAGCTTTAGCAATCGGGACAATATCTGTTACATTTGGAGAAAGTTTTACATAAATTGGGACACTAGAAACTGCCTTAACAGCTTGAGTTAAATCATAGATGACTTCTGGATCAGTTCCAAAAGTAATTCCACCGTGTTTAACATTGGGACATGAAACATTTAACTCAATGGCATGTACATTTGGAGCTAGGCTAATTCTTTGGCAGACTTCAATATAATCTTCTTTAGTCGAACCAGCTACATTCGCAATAATGGGAACATCATATTTTTCTAATTTAGGTAATTTATCTGACATAATAACATCTAATCCTGGATTTTGAAGACCAATTGCATTTAACATTCCACTAGGTGTTTCGGCAACGCGTGGTGTTGCATTTCCAAAACGTGGTTCCAATGTTGCAGCCTTCACCATCATTGAACCTAATTGATTTAAATCAAAATACTTCGCATACTCTTCACCAAATCCAAAACAACCACTAGCAGGCATTATTGGATTTTTTAATTGAAGACCAGGCAAATTCACAGCTAAACGATTCATTATAAAACCACCTCTCCAACTTTAAAGACTGGACCTTCATCACAGACTTTCATACTAGTTGCTCCAGTGGGATCATCTTTCTTGTGGCAAACACAAGCATAACAAGCTCCCATGCCACAAGCCATACGGGCTTCTAACGAAAAATAGGCATGATCTAACTGTTCATAGCGATTTTCAACAGCCATCAATAATCCACGAGAACCACAAGCATAGACAACATCTGGTACATAATTCTCTGGGAGCGTGTCTAAAGCAAAACCAATATGTCCATGAATGCCATAAGAGCCATTATCGGTTGAATAAATTACATTTCCTAGTTTTTTAAATTCTGTTTCATAAAAGATAACTTCTTTATTAGCAAAACCAAAGACATGTTGCACCTCAACACCTTTAGCAACTAATTGTTTTGAAAGTTCGTACAAAGGTGGAACTCCAATGCCACCGCCAATAACTAAAGCCTTTGCTCCAGCTTGAGCTTTTTCTAATGGAAAACCATTTCCAAGAGGACCCATTACATCTAAAGGATCTCCAGCAGTTAATAGACTCATTGCTGCTGTACCCGCACCTTCTACACGATAAATAATAGTACATTCTTGACGTTCAGAATTAATTTCAGCAATACTAATTGGTCGGCGCAATAATAAATCTTGACGCGGAACTAAAATATGCAAAAACTGATCAGGTGTTCCCATTTCTTTCACTAATTCTCCAGTTAAGCGCATTTCAAAAATTTTTGGAGCTAATTCTTTTTGAGCAACAACGGTCATAATTTCTTGTAACATGATTCCCCTCCTAGAAAATTGATATTAAATTTAAGTAATACAACTAAGTTTAGCTTAACTAAACTAAACTCAGTTGCAGCCCTGCAATTATTTTATAAAGCTGAAGTATCAAATGAACGTGATTCTAAAACTTTTAAAATGGCACTTGTTGTATCAAGTGAAGTAAATAATGGAATTCCGTGTTCAACAGCTTCACGTCGTATTTGGAAGCCATCGCTTTGAACTTCTTTATCTCGTCCCATTGTATTCACAACAGCTTGTACAACTCCTTGGTTGAGTACATCTAAGACATTTAATTCTCCATTTTCAGCGATTTTGTTAATCCGCTTCACAGGCAGACCTTTTTCTTGTAGATATTCAGCTGTTCCAGCTGTAGCTGTTAATTGATAGCCTATCTCATAAAAACGACGGGCTAATTCATACGCTTCAACTTTGTCTTCATTTGCAATGGTGAACAGTACGGTTCCATGATCTGCTAAATGAAGATTGCTTCCTTCAAATGCTTTATAAAGAGCTTTCTCTAAGGTTGTATCAGTTCCCATTACTTCACCAGTTGACTTCATTTCTGGTCCAAGATTTGTATCAACACTCAGTAATTTAGCAAATGAGAAAACGGGTGCTTTTACATGAACCTTAGTTGATTCAGGATATAGTCCATCTTGGTATCCTTGTTCTTTTAACGTTTTTCCTAGAATCACATTTGTTGCAATCTGGGCCATAGGAATACCTGTAACTTTACTTAAAAATGGTGCAGTACGGCTAGCACGAGGATTCACCTCAATAACATAAACTTGATTCTCATGAATAACAAACTGAACATTCATCATTCCAATACAATTTAAGCCTAATGCTAATCGCTTTGTAAAATCTGCAATTGTAGCTTGCAATTCAGCTGATAAGTTTTGTGGTGGATAGACAGCCATTGAATCACCTGAATGGACTCCTGCACGTTCAATATGTTCCATAATTCCAGGAATCAAGACGTCTGTTCCATCACTAATGGCATCTACTTCACATTCTTTTCCTAACAAATAACGATCGACTAGGACAGGATGTTCTGGAGAAGCTTTAACTGCATGACGCATATAATTTTCTAAATCTTTTTGATTCTCTACAATTTCCATTGCTCGCCCACCTAGAACATAACTTGGACGTACTAGTACTGGATAGCCGATTCGGTTCGCGATAACCACCGCTTCTGCTTCACTACGAGCAGTATCTCCAAGAGGTTGTGGTACACCTAATTCTTTTAATGCATGTTCAAACAAATCACGGTTTTCCGCACGATCTAAATCTTCGACAGTGGTTCCTAATATTGGCACACCTAATTTTGTTAAAGGTTCTGCTAAATTAATCGCTGTTTGTCCACCGAATTGAACAATTACGCCTTTTGGTTTTTCTAAATCAATAACATGCATGACGTCTTCTAAGGTTAATGGTTCAAAATAAAGCTTATCAGAAATCGAGAAATCAGTTGAAACTGTTTCAGGATTACTATTCATAATAATTGCTTCATAACCAGCTTTTTGAATGGCTTTTACAGAGTGAACCGTTGCATAATCAAACTCAACTCCTTGACCAATTCGGATAGGTCCTGATCCTAAAACTAAAACAGATTCACGATCCGTAACAATACTTTCATTTTCTTCTTCATAGGTGCTATAGAAGTAAGGCGTTTTTGACTCAAATTCACCAGCACAAGTATCAACCATTTTGTAAACTGGAATGATTCCATTTTTCTTTCGCAATGCAGCAATCGAAAGAGCATCTGTCTCCCAAAGTTTCGCAATTGCTGAATCGGAAAATCCATATTCTTTAGCATTTCTTAGTAAGTCTAAATTGGTTGGTTTTACTTTTAGCTCTTGTTCAATTTCAACAATATGCAGTAATTTATCTAAGAAAAATAAGTCAATCTTGGTTAATTCTGCTAAATCTTCAATTGTATAACCTCGACGGATGCCTTCAACTAGATAAAACAGACGATCATCTTGTACATTGATGATTTTTTCAACTAAGTTTTCATCACTAATGGCCGTTGCTTCTGGAATTTCCACATGTAGTGTACCGATTTCTAAAGAGCGTACAGCTTTTAAAAGAGCTTCTTCAATAGTACGACCGATGGACATGACTTCGCCAGTTGCTTTCATTTGCGTTCCTAATTTACGTTCTCCATTCTCGAATTTATCAAAAGGCCAACGAGGAATTTTTGCTACTACATAGTCTAACGCAGGCTCAAATTGAGCATAAGTGGTTCCTGTTACTGGGTTTTTCATTTCATCTAAAGTTAAACCAACAGCAATTTTAGCGGCTAACTTAGCAATTGGATAGCCCGTTGCTTTACTAGCTAAAGCCGATGACCGACTTACTCGTGGGTTGACTTCGATAATAAAGTAGTTAAAGCTATTCGGATCTAAGGCTAGTTGAACATTACAACCCCCTTCAATTCCTAAAGCACGAATAATTTTTAGTGAAGAATCGCGTAACATTTGGTATTCATAGTCAGATAAAGTCTGGCTAGGCGCAACAACAATTGAATCACCTGTGTGAATGCCAACCGGATCAATATTTTCCATATTACAAACAACCATGGCATTATCTGCGCTATCTCGCATCACTTCATATTCAATTTCCTTATAGCCAGCAATGCTCATTTCGACTAAACATTGATTAGCAGGAGATAATTTTAATCCATTGGTGACAATTTCTTTTAGTTCCTTCAAATTATGGCAAATTCCGCCACCTGTTCCACCTAATGTGAAAGCAGGACGAACAATTAAAGGGAATCCAATTTTTTCAGCAAACGTTAAAGCTTCATCAACAGTATGGACAATCTCTGACTCTGGTACAGGTTCGCCAAGTTCATGCATGAGTTGTCTAAATAAATCTCGGTCTTCTGCTTGATCAATTGCACTTAATTTTGTACCTAGCAATTCAATATTTAGATCATCTAAAATTCCTGAAGCGGCTAATTCCATTGCCATATTCAAACCAGTTTGTCCACCTAGTGTTGGAACAATCGCATCTGGTAATTCTTTTCTTAAAATGCGCGAAACAAATTCCAATGTAATTGGTTCAATGTAGACTTTATCAGCAATTTCCTTATCTGTCATAATTGTTGCTGGATTTGAGTTAACTAACACAACTTCATAACCCTCTTCTTTTAATGCTAAACAAGCTTGTGTTCCTGCATAATCAAATTCGGCCGCTTGACCGATAATAATGGGACCAGAACCAATCACCATAATTTTTTTAATATCTGTTCTTTTAGGCATTGGCGTTGCGCTCCTTTCCAGCATCCATTAATTCCATAAATTGATCAAATAAATGACTTGCATCATGTGGTCCAGGTGCAGCATCCGGATGGAATTGAACACTGAATACGGGATGATAGCGATGTTTAATCCCTTCCACAGTTCCATCGTTTAATTCGATATGCGTTACAATTAACTCTTCTTTATTAACCGTTTTTTCATCAACTGCATAGCCGTGATTTTGTGAAGTGAAATCAATTCGACCAGTAGCAATTTCTTTTACAGGATGATTAAATCCACGATGCCCAAATTTTAATTTAAAGGTATCTGCTCCATTGGCCAATGAAATTAATTGATGTCCTAAACAAATTCCGAAGATTGGGAATTTCCCTTGAATACCACGAATCATTTCTAATGCTTCTGGGACATCTTTTGGATCTCCAGGTCCATTCGTCAGCATTACACCATCAGGATTTAAATCGATAATAGTTTGTGCCGTAGTGTTATATGGAAGGATCGTTAAATTACAATTTCGATTGCTTAATTCTCGTAAAATACTGTGTTTTAAGCCAAAATCGATTACTACAACATTTCGTCCACTTCCTGGACTCGGATAAGGATGGCTGGTTGAAACTTGGGCAACTTGATTCGTTGGCAGAACAGTCGCTCTTAATTGATCAAAAGCATGTTCTAAATTTTCATTTGCTCCTGTAATCATGCCTTTAATCGTTCCTTTATCCCTCAAAATTTTTGTTAATTTACGTGTATCAATACCGGAAATCCCAGGGATATTTTTTCGTTTCAGAAATTCGTCTAAGGTAATCTGACTGCGCCAATTAGAGGCAACTCGAGCATGTTCTTTCACGATAACCCCTTTACATGTAGGTTCAATTGATTCAAAGTCGTCTCGATTAATACCGTAATTCCCTACTAATGGGTAGGTGAAAACAATCATTTGTCCATTATACGATTGATCTGTGATTGTTTCTTGATAACCGGTCATTCCTGTTGAAAAGACAACTTCACCAGTCACTTCAATCGGTGCACCAAATCCTTTTCCTTTAAATACTGTACCATCTTCTAGTAATAATAAACGATCCATCCTATCAACCTCCTATGAATAAACAACTTCTCCATTTACCAGTGTCATCAATGTTGTTCCTGAAACTTTCCAACCAATAAATGGTGTATTACTTGCTAATGATTTAAATTCTTGAGCATCAATTATTTGTTCATCCGTTAGATCGAATAAAGCTAAATCTGCGGGTGCACCAACTTCTAAGTGACCTGCATTTAACTTAAAAGTTTCAGCTGGTTTAGTACTCATCCATTCAATTAATTGTATTAAAGTAAATTTTTCAGTTTTGACAAAATGAGTATACAATAATTGAAAAGCAGTTTCGCTACCAACTATTCCAAATGGAGCATTTACCATACCACCAGATTTTTCTTCGTCTCCATGTGGTGCATGATCAGTTGCAATAAAATCAATTGTGCCATCAAGTAAACCTTCAATTAAAGCGTCACGATCATCGATTCCACGTAATGGTGGGTTCATTTTATAAATAGCTGTGTCACTTGGAATATCTTCTTCAGATAAAAGTAAATGATGAGGGGTAACTTCTGCAGTTACATGAATTCCAGCTTTTTTAGCATCACGAATCACACGAACACTTTCTTTTGTTGAAACATGACAGACATGATAGTGCGCGCCTGTTGCTTCACTTAACAAAACATCTCGTGCGATTTGTGATGCTTCGGTAATACTTAAAATTCCTGGTAAATTTAATTTTTCAGACATTGCGCCTTGATGCATGACTCCACCGAATAATAACGAATCATCTTCTGTATGGGCAACGATAACTGTGTTATTTTTAGCAGCTTCTACCATAGCTAAATACATTGTTCCAGCAGTTTGAACGCCTACACCATCATTAGTGAAGGCAAATGCTCCTGCTTTTAAAAGACCAACTTGATCCACTAATTCATCACTCTTTAATCCTGTTGTAATGGGTGCGTAATGTAACACGTTTACAACAGCATCTTCTTGAATTTTTGCTTGTATCTCAGCAAATTTTTCAACAGTATCTGGAACAGGGTTCGTATTTGGCATTGCACAAATCGTCGTAAATCCACCTCGTGCGGCTGCTTCACTTCCTGTTTTAATGGTTTCTTTATACGTAAATCCAGGTTCTCTCAAATGAACATGAACATCGACTAGTCCTGGAGTTATTAGAGCCCCTTTTGCATCAATTATTTTTTCAACTTGTTCTCCAATTAAGCTTAAGTCTGCTCCAATTGCATCTATTTTGCCTTCTTTAATAAGCAATTCAATTGCTTCAATCTCATTACGATGATTTACCATTGTTGCGTTCTTTATCCAAGTATTCATTCAGTTCCCTCCAAATTTCTTGTTGCTTAAATTTTTATCCAACTGCATAAAATTAGCAAGAATAGCTAGCGTTTAAGGCTATTCTTGCTAGGTTCTTACTAATCTAAAACGGCTTCTAAAATAGCCATTCTTGTATAGACACCATTGGACATTTGTTGAACAATTCTTGAACGAGAACATTCTACTAATGATCCTTGAAGTTCTACATCACGATTTACTGGTGCTGGATGCATAATGATTGCTGCTGGTTTCATATGGGCTTCCCGTTCTTCAGTTAACCCATAGCTAGCTAAATATTTTTCTTTTGAGAAGTTTCCATAATATTCATGACGTTCATGTTGTACTCGTAACATCATCATTACATCGACTTGCCCCACAAGTTCATCTAATGGCAAATAGGTACCATACTGATTATATGAAGGATCAAACCACTCTTCTGGACCTGAGAAGAAAACTTCAGCTCCTAAACGTTTTAACATTTGCATATTAGAATTGGCAACTCGTGAGTGAGTTAAATCGCCGACAATCGCGACTTTTAAGCCTTCAAAATGACCAAACTCTTCATAAATTGTCATTAAATCGAGTAAACATTGGCTAGGATGTTGACCACTTCCATCCCCTCCATTAACAACGGCTAATTCAATTCCTGTACTAGCGATCAGCTCTTCATAGTAAGCTTCATCACCATGACGAATAACTGCAACATCAACACCTAAGGCTGACATGGTTAAGACTGTATCGTATAATGTTTCACCTTTCTTAACACTACTAGTTGATACTTCAAAATCTATAATATCTAGTCCTAATTTTTTCTCAGCCATTTCAAAGCTTTTATGTGTTCTTGTACTATTTTCAAAAAATAGGTTAACCGCATATTTAGGCTCTTTTGGTGAGTAGCATGCGCCATGTTTGAACTCTTGGGCACGTTTGATTAATGTCATTACCTCTTCATTACTTAAGGCTTCTACTGAAACTAGGTGGTCTAAATTTAAATTTTGAATGGTTGCTGTCATTTTGAATTCCTCCTATTTTTTAGTAACGTTCGTTAAATGTGTTTTGCTTTTTCTTGCTCAATCTCACTTTGAGCTTGTTTAGGTAAGATCAGGTTTAAAATAATTCCAACAACAGTTGCTAAACTCATACCAGATAAAGTTAACGATCCGAATTGGAAGTAAGCTCCACCGATACCGATTACGAGAATAACTGAAGCAATAATTAAGTTACGTTTTTTATCAAAGTCAATCTTGTTATCAAGTAAGATTCTTAAACCGCTTGAAGCAATTACTCCGAATAACAAGAAGCTAATTCCCCCAATAACTGGTCCCGGGATACTTAGGATGACGGCACTTACTTTTCCTACAAAGCCGAACAAAATGGCTAATGTTGCGGCTCCGCCAATAACGAAGACACTATGAACTTTTGTTAAGGCCAACACACCAATGTTCTCACCGTAGCTTGTAGCTGGCGGACCACCTAGTAATGAAGCGACAACTGTTGCGGTACCATCAGCAAATATTGTTCTTGAAAGACCGGGCTTTTTAAAGAAGTTACGTTCTGTAATCTTATTTAAAACCATCAGATGCCCGATATGTTCGCTCATTGTTACAAATGCGATAGGCGCCATAGTTGCTAGTCCGATTAATGAAAAGCTTGGACTATAAGAGACAAAGGGAATTTCAAAGTTAGGAATTTGGAACCATGATGCAGCTTCAACACCTGATAAATCAACAATGCCAAAGGCTAGTGATAACAGATACCCACCAAAAATTCCGATTAAGATTGGAATTAAGCTTAAAAATCCTTTCAAATACATATTACAGACAATCGTAATGCCTAATGTGGCTAATGCGATTAAAATATAAGTGACACTATAATTCTCTGGTAAGGCTACTGCTTGCACATACATTGCTTGATTTGCAGCAGTTCCAGCTAAACTTAAACCAATAACCATTACGACTGGTCCAACTACAATGGGTGGTAGAACTTTGTCCAACCAATCAGAACCAATGAATTTAATCACTAAAGCGACAATCCAATAGACTAGTCCTGCATATAATGCTCCTTGAAAGGCAGCGGGATAACCTCCCTCTTTAATGACCATCACCATTGGCGTGATAAAGGCAAAGCTACTACCTAAATAAGCTGGAATTTTTCCTTTTGTAATAGCGATATAAAGTAACGTTCCAACTCCGGATGTAACTAAGGCAATTCCTGGATTTAAACCAACCAAGATGGGTACTAATACTGTTGCTCCAAACATGGTAAACAAATGTTGTAAACTTAAGCCAAACCATTGTAATGGTGCGGGTTTTTCTTGGATATCTAATACTACATTTTCATTTCTAAACTCTGACTTCGACATAAAATAAGTGCTCCCTACTGATTTGTATTTATTCTATAAAAAAGAACCTAGCTGTCTTTGTGAGACCTCTAGGTTCGGCTGTTTCCATGAATAAAGACCAGTTTCAAACGATTCGTTTGTCGCTAGCTTTCAAGAATAACAGTGTGACCTTCTGTGCCTCTCTGGACTCAGTTAAAGTTTCACTTTTATTTAATTTTTTGTATGGAGACTTTGTCAACTCCATCTAACTCTTCAACTTCAACTTTGATTTGTTCATCCAATGATGTAGGGATATTTTTCCCAACAAAATCAGCCCGAATTGGCAATTCACGGTGTCCACGATCAACTAATACTGCCAACGAAATTTTTCTAGGACGTGCAATGTCCATCAAAGCATCTAAAGCTGCCCGAATCGTTCTACCTGTATAAAGAACATCATCGACTAAGATCACTTGTTTGCCTTCAATAGATGTTGGAATATGAGATCCATTGATTTCTGGTTCACGTCCATCACTAGTATGAACATCATCACGATATAAAGAAATATCAAGCTCGCCAACTGGAATTTCAACACCTTCTAATTGTTTTAAACGATCTGCAATTCGAGTAGCAATGTAAATCCCGCGAGTTTTTATGCCCACCAATACTAAATCTTCAATCCCTTTGTTGCGTTCAATAATTTCATAAGTAATTCGGGTCAGTGCACGTTTCATAGCGGCTGCATCAACTACTTCAATTTCATTCTTACTTAACATATAATCCCTCCTTTTTGATTTTTCCAATAAAAAAACCTCTTACCTAGTTTAAGGTAAGAGGGCACAATTTGTGTATAGGTACAAAACTAGATCAATAACACATTATCTGTTTTGCTTATGCTCCTTCTTAGCCTCACAGGACTATTGTTAAAGGAAATATTTAATTTTTAACTAAAATAACTATAACGAATTCGCTTATAAATGTCAATCTTTATTTCTTAACTCTGTTAAAGTTTCTTCAAAAATTGCTGGAAGCGGTGCTTCAAAGGTTAGAAACTCACCAGTAGTAGGATGTTTAAAGCCTAATACCTTCGCATGTAAGAATTGACCATTGCCACTTAAAGTTTTTTTAGGTCCATAAGTTGGATCACCAGCAATTGGGTAACCAATATAACGCATATGCACACGGATTTGATGGGTACGCCCGGTTTCAAGTTTTAAGGATACTAAAGTAAAATCTTGTAAAGCTTCAATCACTTTAAAATGAGTCACAGCTGGGCGACCATCATCAATAATGGCTTGCTTTTTACGATCTTCTTTAGCACGACCAATTGGAGCATCAATCGTTCCTTTTTCATGAGGGATTTCACCATGAACTAACGCGATATACTCTCTTAAAGAAGTTTTATCTTTTAATTGAGCGGCTAATTTTTCATGAGCATGGTCATTTTTAGCTACCATTAATAAACCAGAAGTATCTTTGTCAATTCGATGAACAATTCCTGGACGAACGACACCGTTGATTCCTGATAAATCTTTAATATGATACATCAAAGCATTTACTAAAGTTCCAGTCATATGTCCAGCAGATGGATGAACTACCATTCCTTGAGGTTTATTAACTACTAAAACATCTTCATCTTCGTAGACAATATCTAAAGGAATATTTTCAGCTAAGATTTCTAAAGGAACTGCTTCAGGTTCAATAATCTGAATTTTATCTCCTTGTTGTACTTTGTAATTTGCCTTAGAAGGTTCTTGATTAACCAGAACTGCTCCTTCTTTAACCCATTGTTGCAATTGTGAACGACTTTTATCAGGTAATAACTCTGTTAAAACCTTATCTAAACGTCCTTTTTCTTCATTTACTGTGAAATTATGTGTATCCATTTCCATTTTTTTCAAATCCTTCTTCTGCTGTTAAGACAGTTTTTTATTTTTTTCATCTAATAGTACGTAAATAATAACAAGTGCAACACCTATCGATAGAGAAATATCCGCCATATTAAAAATAGGGAAGTTAATAAATTCTAAACGAACCATATCAACTACGTATCCTAAACGCAAACGATCGACAAAATTGCCTAATGCTCCTGCTAAAATTAAGGCCAAGCCTAGTGAAAATAGCCAATTTCCTTTAGCGTATTTTTGCATAATATAAACGATAGCTACCACAACAATGGTCGTAATGATATAAAAGAACCACATTTGTCCTTCTAAGATACTCCAAGCTGCTCCAGTATTCCGAATATACATCCACGATAAAATCCCAGGAATGAATTCTTTTACATCATATAACGGAATATTTTGTACAACGATATATTTTGTTAATTGGTCTAAAAGTAAAAGTACAGCTGCAACTACATAATAAACTACCATGATTACCCTCTTTTCACAAAAACATTCTTTCTCTATTCTACAATAATAGCTGGGCTAAGGATAGTTTTTTATTTGCAGATTGCGAACTTAATAGGAAATTTTAATAAATTATTTAAAAAACCAACAAAGATGATGAAAAAAATCATCTACTTTGTTGGTTTACTTGTTTTTAAAAGACTAATACTGGCGTTCCAACAGGTGCAGCATCAAAAAGTTGAGCCATTACACCAGGAGGCGTGTTAATACATCCATGAGAACCTTTTGTTAGGTGTAAATCCCCACCGTATGCTGGTTGCCAACTAGAATCATGAATTCCAACGCCATCCCAATCAATCGGCATCCAATATTTTACTGGTGTTGCATAATCTTCACCACGTAAAATAGCATTTGGTTCACGATTCCAAATATAGAACGTTCCTGGGGGTGTTGGAGTAGATGGCTTGCCACTAACAATATCGGTTTCTAAAACCAGTGCGCCATCACGATAAAACCACATATGTTGAGCTGTTAAATCAACTTCTACATACGTATTGCCAATATCGCCTCCATAACCACTACCTTCATGTTGTGGATCACGATTTTGTAAATTGGTTTGCGTGGCTATATCTGAGGTTAAAGAAGTTGCTTCTTTAGTAACTAACAAATTCCAACCATAAATTCCCGGTGGAACTTGCACTTCCCCACGTTTTGAACTTTTAAAGCTACGAGTCTTAGCTTTTGTACTGTACTTAGTGTTTAATTCACCAATATAAGTAGCAATTGCTGATTCATCAATAGTCATTTTATTTTCAGGATTAACGTTCACCCAGCTTAAAAGTTTCTCAGGACTAACCGTTTCAGTTACACCATTAATAGTATAGCTGACCGTTTCTTTTGTTACGGAATCTAGTTGATTAAAATTTGCTTTCAAATCTGGATTGTCTGCATAAAGTGTGGGTTTTTGATAATTTCCATCCAAATTAATTTTGGTCTCACCTTTGTCAATTGCTGAGACTAAAACTTGTCGAACTTTGTTTAAATCAAATGTATTGCCATCAATTTCTGGTTTTAATACAAAACCTGTTGCATTTTTTTCAATTTTAGCATTTTCAGGTTTTACTCGCTCTTCATTAACTAGAGGTAACTCATTGAAAAATTGATTAAATGTCGTCTCATCATATGTTACATCATTCATTTCACTCTTTTGGCTTGTATTTGTCAACAGGCGTACTGGCCAACTCCAAGAATTTTGTTCTTTTTTAAGTTGAGTTAGTTTTTTTGTGAAATCTTCAGTAATTCCAATATCGGCACCTTGAAACTTGAAAATTTCAGTCTCATTTTCTGTTACACTAAATTCTTTAGTACGATAATATTCTTGTAAGGCTGAATTTGCTTCAGCAACTGTTTTATTTTCAAAACTCATTCCATCTACCTTGGTTTTAGGCATAAATTTAGTTTGATAGCTCATACTTTTATACACATAAAATCCAATCAAAACAATCAGAATGATGCTCATTATTCCAACTATTTTTTTTCTAGTACTCATTGTTTCATCCCATCCTTTTAAATCTATTCCTTATGTAATGTAAGAGATAGTTATTTCATTTTTATTAAAAATATTTCTTTTAATACATCCAATGTTACAATTATATAACAAAACAGGAAATATTTCATCTGTTTTTTCATTTTTTTGAAAAATAAAACGATATCAAATAATCTCTATTTGATATCGTTAAAATTTAGTCCTTATTGTTCCGTAGCATAAACCTTCATTGCAGCTAAAGTCGCTTCACCTTTTATAATCGTACCACCATGATATGAAATCGAAGATTCTAAAGCTCCTAATGTGTGTAAGACATTTTCTTTGCGGCTACTATAGCCCATATTTCCAATTCGCCAAATTTTGCCTTTCAGAGAACCAAATGAACTTGCAATTTCAACACCAAATTCATTTAACAACGTGCTACGAACTGATTCGCCATCAACATCTTGTGGAATCTCAACACAGGTAACAGTAACCATTTTACTGGATGGATTGCCGAATAACGTTAATCCCATTGCTTTAATTCCAGCAATTAAAGCTTTTTCATTTATTAAATGGCGAGCATATCGATCATTAAGACCTTCTTCAGAAACAATACGCAAGCCTTCGTGAATGCCGTAAATCATAGAAGTCATTTCTGTGTGATGATTAATATGCTCCGGACCCCAATAACGTTGAATTTGACTTAAATCTAAATAATTACTTTTAATAAAATCATCATTTCTAAATTCTTCTGACAATCCTAATTCCATTTGGTATCTAGAGGTTAATAATTTTTCAACTTTGTCATTGTAGGTGATTGGTGCCATGCCTGATGGTACGCTTAAACATTTTTGTGTGCCACCAACAGCAATATCAATTCCCCACTCATCTACTTTAACTGGTGTGCCACAAAAAGTAGCAACTGCATCCACTAAAAATAAGTGATCATTTGCTTGACAATAGAGCCCAATTTCTTTTAAATCTTGAATTTGACCAGTGGACGTCTCACCATGGACCATAGCAACAATTTTTGGATTAAATTCTTTAATAGCTGAGATAACTTCCTCAGCCTTAAACGTTTGTCCCCACTCTTTTTCGATTAATTTGACTTCTGCGCCAGCTCTTTGGGCTAATTCAACAAATAAATAACCAAATCGACCATATGCTGGAACTAAAACACGATCTCCAGGTTGAACAAGCCCTAACATAGCAGCTTCTAGACCAGATCGAGATGTCCCATCAACAACAAAGGCTTGTTGATTTTTTGTTTCAAATGGCGTTTTTAATAAAGTTGAAACTTCAGTCATTAATTTGAAGAACTCAGGATCATATTGACCAATAATCGGAGTTGATAAAGCTTTTAAAACTCTTGGATCAGCTTCGACTGGACCGGGTGTCATAATTGTACGTGTTGGGACAGAAATTTGTTTAAACATAATACTTCCTCCTTCGTAATTTAAAGCGGATGCTAAGACTTAACTTAAAAGCAACACTTTCTCTCACTTACTATTTTAATAGAATTCCTCTCCTGATTCCTTGTTCAAATAAGACAATAAAAGAAAGGAATTTCGTTCAAATTAACTAACTATAAGATTGCTTTCACTAAAAAAAAACGGTAGAATAATTAAATGAAGTCACATACTTAGGAGTTAACCTTATGACAACGATTGGGGATTTATTAACCATTCCTTATTTTTCTACGATTCAAGTATTAAACCAACAAGCTGATTTAACAAAACGTGTGGATACGATAGAGATATCTGAAACACCGGATGTAGCCTCTTACTTACCTGAAAATGCTTTTTTATTAACAACGGGAATGGTATTTAAAGACGACCCAGCGGGTTTTTGCACTATGCTACGTTCTTTAGCCGCCTTGCCTGCAGCGGGAATTGGAATTAAATTAGGCCGCTTCATTGATGAGCTTGACCCAAGTGTTTTAGCTGTTGCTGATGAATTGGGGTTACCCGTTCTGCAAATCCCTGCTACGGTTACATTAGGAACCATTTCACATCAACTTTTATCTTACTTATGGGATCAAGAAACTGAAAAATTGACATTTGCTTTGGATATCCAACAAAAGTTTTCTAATATGATGATTAAAGGTGCTACCTTAACTTCTTTAATTAGACATTTAGGTTCCATTTTAAAAAGACCTGTTCTTTTGGTTAATCCCTTTTTAGATAGTGTAGCGGAATCTAGACATTTGCAACAAGATCCTGAATTTGCAAAGTTCACTATTGATAAAATTAAACCAAAATTAAAAGAAGCTCAACAATTAGGAAAAGAATACTCTTTTGTTATTGAGAACGAGCATGAAAAGCGCTTGTTAGTTTCAGTCTTCCCAATTATGAGTAGCGCATATTTTCCCTATTTATTAGTTATTTTCAAAGCAGATCAAATTCCATATCCATTTTCTCAATTTGCAATTGAACAAGCCAATACGGTCCTCTCGTATACCCTTTATAAAAATTTGAAATTAACTGAAAGCTCGTTAAATCAAAAAGAAGATTTTTTCTATCAACTTATTGAAAAGAAAATACCTGAAGAATTGAACTCAATTAATTGGTTAGATTATGGGAAAGACTACGGCTTAATCTCTTCTAATTATTACCGAGTTGTAGTGATTAATTTTGAAGAAAGTTTACAGGATCAAACCAATCAGCAGCTTTCTGATGATCGCTCTAATTTAAGTTATGAATGGCTAAAAAAACAACTAAATCAACAGTTTAAACATGGATTATTATTTCCAATCAAGCATAGTCATTATTTTGCTTTACTTCTTCAGAAATCGGTTCCTTTGTTAAGTGAAAAATTAGTATTGATTCGCGAAGGACTATTGAAACAACTTCCAATTTCTTTGCATTTTTCTATTGGGAATGAAGCGACTAATCCTGCCAGTATTCATTTTTCATTTAGTGAAGCGATGGATACCCTAGAGATTGGCTTAAAAGAAGATACTCAACCCGTTATTAGTTTTTTTCAATCAAAGGGGCTTAATAAGTTAATCGAATACATTCCAACAGAAGACATTGAACATTTTTGTATTGTGAATTTGAAAAGTTTAGCTTATCCGCAAAGCGAAATGAATCGCGAACTCCGTCGCACATTAAAGATCTACTTAGAATCTCAATGTGAAATTACTGTCACAGCTAAAAAATTATTTATTCATCGAAATACAGTTAAATATCGAATTGCTAAATGTGAAGAGTTATTTGAAACACCTATTAATGATCCAGAATTATCTTTAAATTTACGTTTAGCCTTAGTTTTATCTGAAACTGAAACTTAAAAAAACTATTAAAATGCGTACTTTTTAACTTTGAAAATAAAGCAGTAACGCAGTTAACGTGAATCCATCTTTAATTTCATTTGTTCGGATCATGTTGAGCAATTCGGCCTTTGAAAACCACTTTACGTCATTTATTTCATCTGAATCAAAAGTTGTTTGTGAAATATGTTCCTTTAATTGACCAAAATAAAGATGAAATTCTTGATTGCTAATTCCGATACTTGAAAAATAAAAATAGTCTTGCTTAAGTAGTTCAACAGTATAACCTGTTTCTTCTTTGACTTCACGTTCAGCTGCTAAAACGAGTTCTTCTTGGTCTTCTACACCCCCAGCCGGAATCTCCCACATGTTTTGATTTTGGATATACCGTCTAGCTTGAATCATTAGAATTTCATTTTTAGAATTGACTACTACAGCACCCACTGCTGGATGTTGAAAATCAAGAACATGGTATTCTGGGTAAGTCGTTCCAGTTTTTGTTGTAACGGAGTCGCGAAATAAGTTTACCCACTTACTTTGATAAATAACTTCTCTAGAATTTCGTTTAAAAAATGACATTTTCTAACCTCCTTCTTTAAAAAGTTTCTGTTTCTAATAGTTTAACATATTCAATAGAAATACTAAAAAAGAAGGAGTTGCTTTTCCCAGCATTTATGCAGATAAAAAGCTTGAGACAAAACTATTTCTTAGTTTTGCCCCAAGCTCTTCTTTTAGTAAAGTGATTAATCAGGTAATACTCTAGTACCAGCCTTACCTGCTAAGGCACTGACAGCTTCGTCTAAGGAACAAATAATAGCTTCCTTGCCTTGTTCTGCAAAAGCAATCGCTGCTTCCATTTTTGGTCCCATACTACCATCAGCAAAGTGTCCTTCTGCCATATAACGTTTCGCATCAACTAATGAAACACCTTCAAGTTTTAATTGATCAGGCTTGCCATAATTTAAATAAACGTTTGGTACATCTGTTAAAATCATAAAAACATCTGCATCCACTTGTTCTGATAAGCGTAAAGCAGAACGATCCTTATCAATCACAGCTTCTACACCTTTTAAATAACCTTTTTCATCACTAACAACTGGAATTCCACCACCACCAGTTGACACAACAATATTATCGAGGTCAATAAGTGCTTTAATAGCATCTACTCCATGAATTTTAACGGGTTGTGGTGATGGAACTACACGACGATAGCCACGACCTGCATCTTCTGCAGTTACCCACCCTTTTTCTTTTTCTAAAACTTCTGCTTCTTCTTTAGTAAAAAAAACTCCAATTGGTTTAGTTGGTTCTTTAAAGGCTGGATCTTGAGCATCCACTTCAGTTTCAGTTAATAAAGTTACAACATCTCCACTTAATTGGTTTTCCTTCAAGGCATTTTTTAATGTTTGTTCCATCATATAGCCAATGAAACCCTGTGATTCAGCACTACAAACATCAATCGGTAAAGCGGGTACAAATTCTTTTGCTTCTTCATTTTGACGTAAGATATTGCCAACTTGTGGACCATTTCCATGTGTCACCACAACTTGATGACCCGCTTTTTTTACTTCGGCAATTAAATCTGTACTCATTTTGACATTCGCTAATTGATTTTCAAAGGTTGCTTCTTGATTTGGACGTAAGATAGCGTTTCCACCTAAAGCGATTACAACACGTTTTCCCATAATTTAGTTCGACCCCTTTTTCTTAGTTATAACGAATCAGTAATCCTGCCAATAGACCTGTTGCGGTATCGACACCAGACGTATGTCCGTTTTGTATTAACTTGTTAAAAATAATTGTTAACTTTTGTTGATCATTGCCAGTTGTTAATTCTTCAATCAGCTGAAGTAACGTTGTACTAAATTGACCTTTTAAAGCCGCAAGTAAATAAGCCTTTCCAATGTCAGTTGTTAGTTGTTCCCCATAAAGTAAATTTGTTAAAATTTGATTAACTTGCTGATCTAAAATGGAATAAGCTTGTTGAAGACAGAAAAGACCTACTAAGAAATCATCCCCGGATGGTGTCAATCCAACACCTCGACCAACATAATATCGTAAACCTGCTTCTATTTCTGAAGCATCAGTTGATAACAGTTGTTGAAAAGCGTGCTTTAGTGGGTTATTCCCCTCCATAACAGCTTTTAATGATGTAGGTAAAGCTGTATCAAACCCATTTTTTAAAGAACATGTTTTTGCCAGATTGATAAGACCATTCATTTGCTCCTGTTTCAAAGGGAGTTTTGTTTGGAGTAATGTTGTTTGATAAGTAAGGCAATTAGTAAGTGTTACTTGCACTGTTGGATTTGTTTGATCGTAAAAACAGTCATCCTTGAAATAAAGACAGCTTTCAGCTGTGATCTGTTTTTTTAATTTTGTTAATTCAAGATAGGTTAAATGAATTGCAAAGGGCAATTCTCCATTCTTATCTGATCCAATAAAAAGGAGTTCATTCTGTTGATTAACAAAATTTATTCCATTATCAAAACGACTATGAAGGCGCCAATGATTATTCTCGTTGAACTGTTTTGTTAATTCTTTAGCATATTTCCAAGCAACAATCATTTGACAACCTCCTTAGTAGCTAAGATAAACTATTTTTATTTAAGTCAATTAAACAGTCATTCCTAATTTTTTTGCATAAGCAACAATGGCTTTTTCAAAGCATTCGATTGGTGGATGAACAGTTCCAGCACCAATTTGACCAGCACCGGCTTTTTTATTAGCAATTCCAGTGTTAATGACTGGAGTAATCCCAGTTTCAACAACTTTACGCGCATCAATTCCTAGGCAAATTCCTTGGAAATCCCATGTTGGAACGGTAAAATTAGGATTTTGATCAATTACAATTTCCAACATTTCATTACTGATAGATAGGGCATCATGGAAGCCTCCAGTCCCAATAAAACGTGTGACTGCAGGAGCGGCGATCATAGCCATCCCACCAACACCGAAAGTTTCAGTAATCGCACTATCTCCCATATCCGGGCTTGCATCTTCACCTGTAAAACCAGTGAAATATAGACCTTGAGGTGTATTTACTGGTCCAGTAAACCATTCATCACCCATCCCACTAATACGGATTCCAAAGTTTTCACCATTACGACACATTGCAGTAACGATGGTTCCTTCTTCAATCATTCGTGCGCCATCCATCACAGCTTTAGCAGCAGCCATCATAATATTTAAGAAAAATTGATCTGTATCTGCTAAGAATTTAATCACTGCTTGACGATTGTTATCATCCATATCTAGTCCAACAATAATTGGTGCCATTTCTTTTAAAAATGCTAATGATGCTGCAATATTACGTTGATGGAATTCATCTCCCATGGCAATCGCTTTAGCAATTAAAACATTTAAGTTCACACCATTTTCTAGGGTTTGTAATGCTTGACTCAACGTTGGTCCTAAAACATCACGCATCCAACGTAGACGTTCAACCACTTCTTCTGAATAGGCACCAAAGCGTAAAACAGCTCCAATTCCTTCATTCATCGTACAATATGCAAAATTTTGATCAGTTTTATTTTCAACAATAAAGACTGGCATATTTCCAGAAGTGATTCCTCCCATTGGTCCCACAGCATCAAAATGATGACAGGGCATAAATTCAACTTTTCCGTCTTCTAATAAAGCTCGAGCGCTGGCTTCATCAGCCGCCCATTCTTCAAATAAAACAGCTCCGATACAAGAACCTTTCATTGGATCAGGCATATTTTCCCATTTGATTGGTGGGCCTGCATGTAATAATACTTTTCCTTCTAAAACAGGAATTACTTGTTTTGCTGGAACAACATCTAATAAAAATGGTGATGATGCCACTATTTTTGCTGCAACAGCTTTATTTGCTTCATCAATTGTTTGATACGTCATGGGTATAGCCTCCTAATAATTTAAAAACGAATGGTTTTTTGAATGTAATCTTTTATCTAATTACGCTTTTTTATAGTTATTTAAGAAATACAAAACTTTTTGAAGTGTTACATCGCCACCGGCAGCTGGTCTCCAGTCAAATTGCACAGCTTTTCCACCAGTCTCACGAATTGCTTCGGAGAAACTTTTTAGCCCAATATTAATTACGCTTGGTTGAGTTGTCAATAATGCCAATACTTTATCTGAGACTTCAGGAATAGCTATTTCGACAGTTGAATCTGGTGCTGTAATTGTTTTATCTGGATCATTGACGTAATGACCTAACATAGCTAAACCAGTACGAACAGCTTTATTGTTACTTTCACAGACAATTACGCCGGCTTCTGTTAAAATTTCTTGTTGACGTACTAAGTTTTGAGGATCGCTTGTTGTTCCAACTACTGTTCCTAAAACAACTAATTCACGACCAGCTGCTTTAGCTTTTGCCTTAACTTCTTTAATAGCGGGAGCCAACTCACTAGCCATATCCATATGGGCACCATAACCTAAAACAACATCTACTAAAATAATAGCTGTTTCAGCATCATCAGCCGCTTGTTTAATCATTTCAATACGTTTTTCTGGGTCGATCATTGGATGAGGTTTTCCTTGGGTATACATATCGTCACCTAAATCAATGACTTCATTACCTTCTGTTTTTAGAACAAAACCATCTTGTTTAATTAAGCCAGCTTTTAAATGTAATGCATCCGCAATCAACATTCCCGCTTCACTAGCTAATGTTCCGCCAGAGTAATAACCTTTCAAATGTTTTTGTGAAGGTTGAAGCGTTACTTTTGGAACGCTAACCGTTTCATCTAATGCTGCAATTGCTTTGCCATTTAACAAATCAACAGCAATCTTAGCTGTTTCTTCTAACGTATAAGCAAAATAAAGATTTTCTTCATGATGAGTTGGTTTTTCACCTAGGAAAATAGCTACTACTGGTTTTGATACTTTTCTTAATAAAGCCACAACTTTATCACGAACTGCTTTTGCAGGTGGCTTAGAAATAACGACAATAATATCTGTTTGAGGATCTTTTTCTAAAGCAGCAATGCTATCCAGCATCGTAATTCCACCAATTTTTTCAGATAAATCACGTCCACCCGTTCCAATTGCATTTGTAACTCCAGCACCTAATTTATCGATAATTGTTGAAACTTCTTGAATCCCTGTACCTGAAGCTCCGACAATCCCAATTTTGCCAGGACGGACGATATTCGTAAAGGCCATTGGAACACCATTGATAATTCCTGTTCCACAATCTGGTCCCATTACTAACAAGCCTTTTTCATGGGCCTTTTGTTTCAAATGCAATTCATCTTCAATCGACATATTGTCACTGAAAATAAAAACATTTAACTCTTCATCTAAAGCTTTTTCAGCTTCTAAAGCAGCATAAGTTCCTGGAATCGATAACAAGGCCATATTTGCATCAGCCCCCATTTTAATTGCTTTATCCCAAGTTCGTGCAGCTTCATCAGCAGTTTCATTAGAAGAAGTTGCTTGAGAAAGTAAAAATTCATCAACTTCAGCTAAAACAGCATCAATAATTGAGGCATCTTCAGTATCTAAAACAATAGCTAAATCATTTGCAGAAGCATCTTCAAGTTCTGGAGTGCGTAAGCCGCTGCCACCCATGATATCTTTATTAGCAGGTGTCCCCATCATAATTGACACACGCTCAATTCCATCCATTGTGCTAATTTTATTGGTTAACAACATTAATACTACAGAATCTTGATAAGCATTTTCTTTAATAATTGTGTGTAACATTCCAATTCCTCGCAATCTTTTTATAGTTTAAAAGTTATTCAGCAAATTTATTTTTATGATCGTAACGATCAAAGTGAATGGCATCACCTGTCAGATAGTCATAAATATCATCAACAATTTCAATCCCATTTTTTTCATAATTTTCTTCTCTTTGACGTCCACGTTCACCAGGATAATTAACTTCAGTGAATCCTTCACTTGGTTTAATTTCTTTTAATTCATCCAACATTTGACTAATATTCGCTTTAAATAGGTCTAAATCAGTAAAGTTGGCTGGATTTATGACAATATGCAACTGACCTAGTTCCCGTCCAGCTGATAAATCATGATACATAGAACTCACATGTTTTCCAAAGGGTAATCCCAATAAAATACCTGAAAGAACATCTACCATCATCATTAA
This sequence comes from Carnobacterium gallinarum DSM 4847, assembly GCF_000744375.1. Classification (NCBI taxonomy): domain Bacteria; kingdom Bacillati; phylum Bacillota; class Bacilli; order Lactobacillales; family Carnobacteriaceae; genus Carnobacterium; species Carnobacterium gallinarum. Next base: position 353,612 of record NZ_JQLU01000004.1, read on the forward strand.
GCCATAACCTTTTGGACCAGCAATCGGCAATAAAGCATTGACTTTAGTTGAATCCGTTGTTGAATTTCCCTCTGCATCTACTGCCCAATTATCAGGAATTGCTTCATTTCTTGAGCGAGCATGTAAAATTTTTCCCCATGCTTGAACCGTTGTTGCCATATCAAAGGTAATCATACGTTCATCTTGGCTAGGAGCTGCAAAAGCAATTGGATTTGTTCCAAAATAAGCTTCACTTCCACCAAAAGGTACAACCATTGGATCTGATTGACAAACGGAAATCCCAATTAAATCTTCTTTAGCTGCCATTTCCACAAAATAAGCTAAGGCTCCGCTGTGGGACATATTTCGTACACCAACTACAGCTAAGCCAGTTTCTTTAGCCATTGTAATTGCTTCATCCATCGCTAATTTTGCGGCAACATGACCTGCTCCATTATCGGCTTCAAAGATTCCACAACTTGGAGCCGTTTTTCTAAAACTAAAATCTGGATTATTCGTAATTCCACCTTTAGCAATTCGCTCTGAGTAATATTCTACCCGAACTGCCCCATGTGAATGAATCCCACGTGCATCTGCAAAAGTTAAGACATCACTGACAATCCCCGCTTGGTCTTTTGGCAAACCTGCTGCTTCGATTTTATCTTGCATTAATTGATGTAGTTTTTCTTTGGTTACTTTCATATCTCTCTCCCCACTATTCTATTTTATTAGTCCCAATAGACTTTATTCATCTAGTAAGTACTATTTCTTACTAGCTAATTTTCAATTTTATTTAGCCAGTTCCTTTTCCCCAAAAGCACTAGCTTTGTCGTATCGATCAAAATGAATGGTTTCACTAGTTAAATAATCATAAATTTCTTTAACAATTGGAATCCCTTCTTTTTTATATTTTTCAGCAACTATTTCAGACAATTCACCTGGATAAAGAACTTGATCAAATCCAGCAGCTGGTTTAGTTTCGTGTAATTCTTCCACCATCTGATTGACATCCGTTTTGAATTTATCTAAATCAGTAAAGAAACTAGGATTAATGATAATATGCAATTGTCCTAAATTTCTACCAGCCGTAATATCTGTATACATTGATGAAACATGTTTACCAAATGGTAAACCTAGTAAAGTACCTGATAAACTATCAACCATCATCATTAAACCATAGCCTTTTGGACCAGCAATTGGTAATAATGCGTTCACTTCATGTGGATTTGTTGTTGGTTTTCCATCGCCATCCACTGCCCAAGTTTCTGGAATATCAACGTTTTTTGAACGAGCATCTAAAATCTTGCCCCATGCTTGAACCGTTGTTGCCATATCAAAAACAATTGGATCATGCCCTTTTCTTGGTGCCGCAAAAGCAATCGGATTCGTACCGAAATACGGTTCTGCTCCACCAAATGGAACGACCATTGGATCCGATTGACAAACAGATAAAGCAATCATATCTTGTTCAGCTGCTTGTTTAACAAAGTAAGCTAAAGCACCACTATGCCCCATTTGATGAACCCCAACTACACCAATTCCAGTTTCTTTTGCTAAACGAATAGCTTCTTTCAAAGCTTCTTTTGCCGCATAATGTCCAACGCCGTTATCTGCCTCAAACACTCCAGTACTAGGTCCCGTTTGTTTAAAAGCAAATTCTGGTGTTAAATTACTCCCGCCTTTGGCAATTCGTTCTGCATAATAATCTACCCGAACTGCTCCATGAGAATGAATCCCACGTGCGTCCGCAAATGCCAATGTTTCGGCAACGGTATGTGCATGTAAACTTGAAAGTCCTGCTTTTTCAAGTTTTGTTTGAATTAATTGGTGAAGTTCCGGTTCAGTTACCCGAACCATTTCTAGTTCTGTCATGATAAAAACTCACTTTCTATTAAATAAATTTTATAGTTGTGCATCTCGATTGCAATCTTTAGAATACAAATAACTAAAGCTTTCTTCACGTCCAACTGCATACGTTGCTTGAGGAACATAGGCTCCCATAAATAAATAATCTCCTTTTTTAATTGGTAACCATTCATTATCTAACACGTACACTCCGGCACCAGATAACATATACGCTCCATGCTCTTGTACATGCGTTTCGATATAACCATGACTTGCTCCAGGTTTAAAAGATAGAATATGGAAATTCATATCAAAGCCTAAATCTTTTGGTAATAAATCAGTTAAAAGAACATCGGACATACCTTCATAATGTTCCGCTTCAATATCATTGGTATTGCCACTAACTACATGCGCTTCATACCCCTTAACTACTTCATAGCGTTTTTTATATAAGAAAATCTCACTATTTTTACCATCATTCTGATTTTCTAAATACATTTTTTTCCCTGCAGGTAAATAAACATAGCCTCCAGAAGTATGGATGTATTCGCTTTCACCATCACTAACTTTGACTTTTCCATCTAAGATATAAACAAATGTTTCAACACCCGCTTCGCCATACCCCATTGTATTCTTGCCATCAGGTAGCATTGTAATAATATAATCAACAAAACTTGCTCCTAATTTTGGTGAAGATAAAATTGATAATTCACAATTTTCAAATCCTGGTACTGTATTTTTTACTAGACCATCGGGTGGAATTAAAGCAAAATTTCCTCTTCTAATGATTGAACGTGATGCTAATAAGTCATTACTATAGCCTGTATTGTTATTTTTGTATCCCATTTAAAAGACCTCACTTTAGTTTTAATATAAATTCGCTACAAGAATCCTTCTTCATAAAGATGATTTTTGTAGCGAATAACAAAAATTTTAATTATTTTAAATTAAGCTTTTTTCTTTTTCATTAAGATATTTGCACCTAAGAATAAAACGGTACCTACAACCATAATTAATGCTGAAAGATAAAAACCATTCACTTTGGAGCCTGTTGCATCTGAAATCACTCCTGTTACCCATGGAGCTAATACTGAAGAACTCATTCCGAAGAAGTTAAATACGCCAAATGTTGTTCCATAGCCTTTTTTAGGAGCGGTATCACCGATATAAGAAATAATAATTGGTTCAACGGCTAATTTACCAAGTAAGCCATATAAAACTAACCCAACCAATAAAATTCCAGATGATGGAGCTAACACAGTTAAAATCAACATTCCCGCTGCTAATAATTCTAAAACAACGATAAATTGAATTTTTTTAGATTGAAATTTATCAGATAAGCGACTGAAGAACAACGCTCCTGGAATTGCTGAAAAGGCAACTAATGCAGATGAAAAACCAATTGCAACACCTTGAAAACCACGTTCTTGTTGTAAGAATGAAGGCAACCAAGTTACTACCATGTAATAGCCATAACATGTTGCAAAATATAATACATACGAAGCAATCATATTTGGTGCGAATAACGTACTCATTGAAACTTTATCTTCTGGATCATTTTTCGTTTTGTTCGTAACGTGATTAACAACTGTATCTGGTGTTGTACGGATAATTTTAACAAAAGCAATCATAATGAAGACAACTAAAACAGCAACTAAATACATCATAATTTGCCATGGTAAGTTTAATTGTTTTACTAATAAACTTGAAAGAATTAATCCAACTCCCATACCTACAGCGGAACCACTATTAATAATTGCAGTAGAAAGACCACGACGTTCTTGTGGAATACTTTCAGATGATAATGAATATGCTGAACCATAGTAAGAACCACAGCCAATTCCGGCCATCAAACTACCAACATAAACCATTCCGATTCCATTTGCATTGGCAATGACAATTGCTGCAAGGGCAAATAATGTAAATCCTGGAATTAAGACGGCTTTTTTCCCGAATTTGTCTACTAAAATTCCAGCTGGTATTTGCATTCCGGTATAACCAAAAAAGTAAAAACTTGAAATAGCACCTAACGCACTATCGCTAATGCCTCCACCTAATGACAGATTTAATTCTGTAAAGATTGGTGATAATGCTGAACGATAAATCCAAATAACCGCCCATCCTAGACATAGCATAATGATAATCTGCTGCCAGTACTCTAATCCTTTTTTCTTCACTACTTGTTGTTGATTCTCCATTAATTGTTTCCCCCTAATCGATGTATGCTAATTCATAAAGTGCGGCTGCCATTGTTTTAACACCTTCAACCAAATCTTCATTTTTTGTATCTTCTGCTGGATTGTGACTAATGCCACCAATACTAGGAACAAAAATCATAGCTGTTGGAATATGTGGTGCAATAATTTGTGAATCATGTCCAGCACCACTATGCATCATACGATAGTTAATACCTTCTGCCTCAGATACTTTTTTCAATACATCAATAATCGTATCATCCATTGGAACAGGAGGTTCATTCATCCAAAGATCAATGTCAATTTCCATTCCCATATCGCTAGCAATTTGCTTCATATCATTTTCAATTTCAGTTGTAAATGCGTCTAGTTCAGCTTGATTCGTATGACGACAGTCCATTGTAAACAGAACTTCCCCTGGTACAACATTTACTGTATTTGGTTTTGGTTCAACTTTACCAAAGGTTAGGACTAAAGGTTCGCCAACTGCTCTAGCTTTATCAATTGATTGAGAACAGATTTTGCTAAATGCATAAACGGCATCTTTACGGTACTTCATAGGTGTTGTTCCTGCGTGATTTGCTTCACCTTTTAGGACAATTGTATAACGTTTTTGTCCAACAATACTTGTTACTACACCAACCGATTTGCCTTCTAATTCTAAGACATTTCCTTGTTCAATATGAATCTCAACAAAAGCTTTAATATCATCACGAACCGCTTCATCTGCTTGTTTAAAATCAAAACCAGCATTGTGCATAGCATCAACAAATTTCACACCGTTAAAATCAGAAATATCAACGACATCTTCTTTTTTTGCTTCATTAAATAAATTTTTACTACCCCAAAAAGCATATGGGAAACGGCTACCTTCTTCTTCTGCCATTGAAATGACTTCTAATGTACGAAGTGGTTGACCATATTTTTCTTTTAAAAGTTTGACTGCTAAGTATGCAGAAAGTACTCCAAATTGTCCATCTAATTTCCCACCATTTACCACAGTATCGATATGCGAACCTGCTAAGATGGTTTCATTAGGATATTTTGATCCTTCTAAACGACCAAACAAATTCCCGATAGCATCAAATTTTGTTGTCATTCCAACTTCTTCTAACTTAGCTTTGACGCCATTTTGAGCTTCTAACCATGAATCTGAATACAATAAACGTGTTGTTCCTCCAGTTGGATCTGCTCCGATACTAGATAACCATTTCACACTTTCTAAAACTTCTTTGTCTAAATCTAATTGAGCCATTTTGTTCATCCTTTCTGTTGTCAAACGTTGAATTCATTTACTACTTACTTACACCTCTAATTGTAAGCGCTATTCACAAAGATAGCATTGTCCAAAGAAGCTAAATCACTTAGGGTTTATTTGTCCATTCTAACCAAAAATAAATAGGTGATTCGGTATTTCAACCATAGGTGTTCTCTAAAAATTCCTGTATACTGAGGATAAAAATAAAAAACTTTAGAAATGGGGAAGGAAAATGTTAACTTGTCAAAATTTCACATACTTTCAAGATGAACATTACCAATTAGAAGCTTCTTTATATGTAGCAAATGAAAATAAAAAAAATCAAACGATTCTCTATTTACATGGTGGTGGATTAATCTGGGGCAGTCGTCATGACTTACCAGAAAGCTACATTCAGTTATTTGTACAAGCAGGCTATGATTTTATAAGTTTAGATTATCCACTTGCTCCAGAAACGGATTTAGCAGAGATTCTTAGTAAACTTGAACTAGCCTTCCATTGGTTCCAAAAAGAAGCTTTGACAACGTTAAAATTAAGTTCTACTAATTTTCATTTATTTGGTCGTTCAGCAGGTGCCTACTTAGCTTTTATTTGTGCTAAAAATCCTAACGTACCAGCTCCACAAAAAATAATTAGTTTTTACGGATATGCATCCATCAATGCAGCTTTCTACCTAGAACCAAATTCATTTTATCAAACGTATCCCCTTGTTCCATTAAACCTAGTAGATGCTTTAATTCAGCAAAAGCCAATCGTTACAGGTAGCTTAGAAAAACGCTACGGGATCTATCTTTATGCTAGACAAACTGGAAAATGGTTGGATTTGGTTTTGAAAAATCAGGCTGATAGTGAAAAGTACTCTTTATCTGATGAAGATCTAGCTTTACTCCCACCAACCTTTATTGCTCAAAGTACTGCTGATGAGGATGTTCCTTATCGAATCGGTATTGATTTAAGCTTGGCTATTCCTAAGGCAAAATTTCTTAGTATTCAAGGTTTGCAACATGATTTTGATCAAGACTTTAATGAACCTCAGGCTAAAAATGCCTATCAAGAGGCAATTAATTGGTTAAATAAGTAGGAAACCAAATCAAGCATGCCCCTTAAAAGTTAGCATTTTAAGGGGCATATTTTTTAGTGAGAGCGACAATTTTCCAGTTAGCTAAAAATAAATGATGACTATTACAAAAAGCTAAAATCTTTTTGTCATTTTATGTAGAAGTTAGTTAAAATTTTAGCATATCTTTTCGATAATGCACACAAGCAAATCAAATAGAACAAATCCAAATGAATTCTATTTTTATTTATTTTCCAATTATTCGGCAATTTAAAACTAAAAAAATCAAATTAAACCTCTGTTTCCTTATTAAATCATTAGTTTTACATTAAATTATTATGTGGTAACCTTTGTGAACTTTGGCATTTGCTTCAATTAGGAGTATAATTTAACCTTAGAGTATAAAAGATTACTGGCTTTGTTTAATAATAAAAGTAGATTGTTTTTTTATTTGACCACCGTTATACCTATCTAGACAATTTTGCCTACTGGGCTATTTTTAATTATTGACATACTTCCAAAAAGATTAGTGATCTCAATTATGGAGGACGAATGACGATGAAAAAAGAAAAAACATTTTTTGGACAACCATTTGGGCTGTCTACTCTTTTCTTTACAGAAATGTGGGAAAGATTTAGTTACTATGGAATGCGCGCGATTTTAATTTATTACATTTATGATTCAGTAACAAATGGTGGTTTAGGTTATTCTAAAGCATTAGCTGCATCTATTATGGCCATATATGGATCGATGGTCTATATGTCTAGTGTAATTGGTGGTTGGCTAAGTGATCGCGTTTGGGGTAGTCGTAAAACAATCTTTTACGGTGGAGTTTTAATTATGTTAGGGCATATCATTTTGGCCTTGCCATTTGGTGCAGGTGCTTTATTTGCCTCAATTGCTATTATCGTATTAGGAACTGGGATGTTAAAACCGAATGTTTCTGAAATTGTAGGTGGATTATATGAAAAAAATGATCATCGCCGTGATTCTGGATTTAGTATCTTTGTAATGGGAATCAACATTGGTTCTTTTCTGGCACCATTAATCATTGGGGCTGTACAAAAAGAATACAATTATCATGTTGGTTTCTCAATCGCTGCTTTCGGTATGTTAGCTGGTTTAATTCAATATTACTTCCAAGGGAAAAAATATCTTGGACCTATTGGTTTAAAACCTACTAATCCTGTTACTCAACCTGAGAAAAAAACAATTTATAAAAACTTGGCTATTGCTGCGGTTCTGATTGTTGTTGTTCTTGGTGTGGCTTTTGCTGTAGGACGTTTAGATATCGAATTTATCATTTTGTTATTAAGTATTTTAGGTGTTGCCTTACCTATTTTCTACTTTACTAAAATGATTCGTAGTAAGGATGTTAATGAAATTGAGCGTTCACGAATTTGGGCCTATATTCCTTTATTTATTGCAAGTATCTTCTTTTGGTCAATTGAAGAGCAAGGCTCTGTTATCTTAGCTATTTATGCAGATGAACGAACAAACCTTAACTTTATGGGGCTACATTTAATTCCCAGCTGGTTTCAATCATTAAATCCACTTTTTGTTGTATTAATGTCAACAATGTTTGCGTGGCTTTGGACTAAATTAGGTGATCGTCAGCCTTCTACAACGATTAAATTCTCAATCGGAATTGTTTTTGCTGGATTATCCTTTGTTGTTTTAGTGATTCCAGCGATGTTGAATGGTACTGAGGCGCTTGTTAGTCCAATGTGGCTAGTCTTAAGCTTTTTCTTAGTGATTATTGGTGAAATGTGTTTATCTCCAGTCGGCCTTAGCGCAACTACAAAATTAGCTCCTCGGGCTTTCCAATCTCAAATGATGAGTATGTGGTTTCTAGGTGATGCTGCGGCTCAAGCTATTAATGCACAAATCGTTTCACTTTATTCACCAGAAAATGAAATTATTTACTTTGCTGCTGTTGGTGGATTCACTATTTTAGTGGGCTTATTGTTATCTTTAATGAATTCAAAAATCAAAACGTTAATGCAAGGTTTAAACTAGTTAAACTAAAAAAAAAACTACCAGTTGGTGGTTGTTTTTTAGTTTATTTGTCAATTCTTATCAAATTTAATTCATAAGAATAGACAAATTCTACAATAGGAGTATAATGATGGTAGTTCTTCTGAAAGGAGCGAATATAAATGGAAAATACAACAATTCAAAAAGTTTGGGCTGTTCAAAATTTGTTATTTAAAAATGAAGATTATCAATTGGCGTTAGAATTAGAAGATAGTCACAATCGGGTATCCCTAGGTTATATTTTAGTAACCGATCACTCACCTGCCTATCAAGTTAGTCAAGAATTTGGTTGGAGTCAAAATGATTTTGATTTTTATAAAAGTTTACATGATGCTAAAATTAATTGTTTAGCACTTGTTTAAAGTAGGATTTGCAACTCCCGTATGAGAGGAGCAACCTATTTTTTTACATAGAACTGAATTGGAATACTCCCTTCTAAGGTTTAAAGGAAGTGGATTATTTTTTTAAAACCATTTTAGTTTACATAATAAAAATATGGTGAACAAAAAACTAATAATTCGTTAAGAATTCTCTTTTTAGTTCTTAATTTTTTTAGGCTGTGCTATAATGAAAAATACTCTAATAGAATATAGGTGTTACTTAATATGAACAAAAGAAGTTTTAGTAAATTTGGTTTGATCCTGCTTGTATCAGTAGGTCTAATCTTTTTTATTAATGAACATTGGATTCAAGCTGAAACAAAAAAAACTGTCAATACAGCATCTATCTCTGAATCAGTAGCAAAAAAACAAACAAAGACTACATCATCGTCAGAATCAGTACCTCCCTCTATCCAACTTGATGTTCCTTTAGTAAACCAAATGGATGAACCAGCTTTATATAATGGTTGTGAAGTTTCATCATTGACGATGCTTCTGCAATATGCAGGAGTTGAGGTTTCCAAAAATGATTTAGCAGCAAAATTAAAAAGCGTTCCTATCATCGACGAAGATGGTTATATGGGAAATCCCAATAAAGCTTTTGTAGGTGATATCACTGGTGGTGGTGAAGGTGGACTAGGTGTCTACCATAAACCAGTTGCGAATTTAGCTAAAAAATACATTTCAAAGAAAAAAGTAAACGATATTACAGGTTCAAGCTTTGATGATTTATTAAAACAAGTAGCTGCTGGAAATCCTGTTTGGATTATTACAACTGCGAATTTTGTACCTGTTGATAGTTTTGAAACTTGGGAAACTGCTGAGGAGGATCTTGAGATTACTTATGATATGCATAGTGTTGTGGTTACGGGCTATGATGCTGATTCAATCTACATTAACAATCCATATGGTGAAAAAGATCAACAACTAGATAAAGCTGATTTTGTTGCTGCATTTGAACAAATGGGCAGCCAAGCAATTTATTTAGACAACACACTGTAAATGAAAAAGCAAAATCAACAATGATGCTACTTGTTGATTTTGCTTTTTTTTAGAGTAAAATAGTTTCACCAACACTTAATAAACAAAGATAGCTGGCTTTTACGGGCTTTCCAATAATACTTTCTAAAGCTTCTTTGTATAAATTAAGTTGCCCCCGATAGTTATCAATAATTTTTTGACGATCGGCATCTTTGTTTTTCCCAAGATGATTGGTTTTAAAATCATACAAAATAATCCCATCTTCTTCTTCCAAATAACCATCAATAATCCCATGAATGAGGATTTTATCTTTCCCATCTTCTTTCATATCATAAAAAATATCTTCCGCATCCATCAATAATGAAAATGGAGCTTCCCTTGTGACTGCTTGAGGATGTGCCACTAATTTTAAACCTAATTCTGTCTTAAAAAACGCTAATAGTGAGTTTTGATTGATTTTTTTGGCTATCGGTATTGTTACCAAGCCTTTATTAACTAGTTCAGCTATTAGCCTTTCCAGACTTGTTTGACTTGGTGTTTCTGTTAAGTCAATTGATTGCATGACTAAATGAGTAGCCGTTCCAATTTCAGTTGCTGTTGGGACACTAACCTCAGTCATAAATTTAGGCCGAGCTAATGTTTCAGAGACAAATCGATTTCTTGGCTGACTAACATCAATTTTAATCATTCGAGCATCTTCAGGTTCCTCAAAAAGCCGTTTAATCTCAGAAACAGACTGATAACTTGTTGTTCGAGTAGCCCCTTCATGCTGATAATGATAAGTCATCAGTTGATTAGCCTCTTGAATCATGTTTGCTGTTGCTTCATCGCTATTTATACCAGTTTCTTGTTCAATCGTGGTTTGAATCCTTTCTAGCCATCTGTCATCTATTTGAACTTCTTGCTCTTTAAGCAATGTTTGAATATCTGTTTCATTATAAAAATGAATACTAAATGAAGCAGGATGTTGTTGGATTTCACCAATTGGAGCCGGCGTGTCTAAGAAATCATTTTGACTAGCCGGATGTCGTACTAATGACATGCCAATCCACTTCATTAGATGAGGTGCATTGAAACGCTCAATTGCAGGTAAAACTACTTCTTTATGACTGAGCGGTTTGCCCCATTCTTGCCACGCTGTTTCTTGATCTTTATAAGAACCTACCAAAAAGAGTTTTTCTTCTGCGCGGGTTAAGGCTACATAAAGTTTTCGCATTTCTTCCGAAAGTAGCTTTTTCTTTTTCTCAATTTTTAAGGCCATTTCTGGTAATGTTGGATAATTAATGCGACGTTCTATGTCTTTATAACTTGTTCCAACACCATAAGTTTCATTAAATAAATAGTTTTTCTGAATGTCTTGTAAATTAAAGCGTTTCGTTAAATCTAATACAAAAACAATTGGAAACTCTAATCCTTTACTGGCATGAATAGTCATCACTCGAACAGCATCTTCTGACGGTGCAATAGCAGTAGGTTCAGCCAAGTCCTTATCTTTTTCTTGCATTTTTTCAATAAATCGAACAAACTGAAACAAGCCTTTAAAGCTACTAGTTTCATAATTTTCTGCTCGTTCATATAACGCATGAAGATTGGCTTGACGCTGTTTTCCAGCACTCATGCCTCCAACGTAATCTAAAAACCCCGTTTCTTCATAGATAGACCAAATCAATGTTACCAGATGTTCTCTACGAGCCATTCTACGCCAATTTTCTAATAGTTCCATAAAGCGTTTGACCTTTTCAAATAATTCAGTCACAAAATGGCTAGCCTTTTCAATTCCAGTATAATTTCGATAAAAATTATCTAATGCTTCATAATAATCTCCAGTTTTTTTATTGATCCGAATATGCGCTAATTGATTTTCATCTAATCCAACAATCGGTGAGCGTAAAACTGCCGCTAATGGAATATCTTGATAAGGATTATCAATGATTTTTAGCAAAGCCATCATAACTTTGATTTCAGTCGTTTGAAAATAATTTTGAGTATCATTTACATGTAATGGTATTTCTAAACGTTTAAAAATATCTAATAAAATCAAATTATTTTTCTTAGTTGGAGTCAATAGTACGATATCTTGATACTGGATACTGCGGTTCTGTTTCAATTCTTTATCATAGATTGGGAATTCTTCTGTAATTAATTGTTGAATGCGTTGTCCCACCATAAGCAATTCGCCTTCAGTTTTATCATTAATCCGCATGTCCCAACCAACAGACTCGCTATCGCCATCATCCGCTTCTTCAGTTGTTCCTTTTTCATAAATCAGAATTTCAGGTTGATGTTTGTGACTCTCAGGAAAGTTTGGAAAACCATGAATTAACTTTGCTGCTTCATCATAATCCATTTGTCCTACAGATTTATCCATTAATTGTTGGAAAATCAGATTTGTAAAATGCAACACTTCGCCACGAGAACGAAAATTCTCAGCTAAGATAATCCGTTCACCGCCAATATGCTGTCCAAATTTTTCATATTTCGTTAAAAATAAAGTAGGATCTGCTAATCGGAAGGAATAAATTGACTGTTTTACATCCCCTACCATAAAAAGATTTCCTTGTTCAGGATTTTCATTAGCTAACCAAAAGACTAAGTTTTCTTGCAGCTGATTCACATCTTGATACTCATCTACTAACACTTCACTAAACTTTTCACGGTAATAATTCGATGCTTCAGTTGGATGCCAGCTACCTTCTTCATAAGTTGCCAAAATTTGTAAGGTAAGATGTTCCAAATCATTAAAGTCTAATACATTGCGATTGCGTTTTTCAGTTGAATAAGCCTCAGTAAAGAGTTGAGTCACACGAGCCATTTCTTCAATAATAGGAATCGCCTTTTCCATAAGCTTAGCCATATCTTCTGGCAAAATAGCAAAATAATCAGCACTCATTTGATTATAACGTTCTTTATACTGATCTCGTAATTGCTTAACTTCTACTCCAACCTCTTTAATACTTTCATCAGCAGCTTTTTTTACCGCACTAATCCGTTCAAATTTAAATAGTTTACTATGATGATAGATTGCTTCATAGTGATCTTCTTCAACTAAGCCTAATAATTCTTCAAAAAAACGTTGTTCAGAATGGACCAGTTCATACTGTTTAGTTAATTCTTCCGTTCCTTCAGCTAATTGACTGGCTCTTGTTGCTCCATCAACCAAACTAGTAAGAACTTCTAAAATCTGTGGTTTAACTAGTTCTTGAAATAACTTTGTTTCTCCAAATCCTGTTTGTGGAACACGATATAAATCTGACAAATGTTCAAGCCACAGTTGAGGATTCGGATTAGCTCTTGAAAATTCATATAGCGAAAAAATCAACTGGGTCAAACCATCATCATTTCGGTCATTAGAATACGTAGCTGTTAAATTATAAAACTGATTAGCTTCTTCACCATATAGAGTTTCCCGTAATTCGGTCCAAACGTCTTCTTTTAATAACAGCATTTCCGTTTCATCGGTCAATAAACGAAAGACTGGATCTAACTCAATTAAATAATAGTATCGACGAATAACTTGCAAACAAAAAGCATGCAGCGTACTAATATGTGCTTGGGGTAACAATGAAATTTGTTTCACTAAATGGCGTTTCATTGTAGCTTCGCCTTCAGCTGTCAACGCTTTTTGAATCGCAACTTGAATTCGTCCCTTCATTTCACGCGCGGCTGCTTCGGTATAAGTGACAATCAATAATTCATCAACATTGGTACCGGCTTTGATTTTTTCAATAACTCGTTCAACTAAAACCGTTGTCTTACCTGAACCAGCTGAAGCAGAAACTAAAATAGTATGGTCTGTTTCATAAACTGCTTGCCACTGTCCATCAGTAAATCGACTATTTTGAGGTTTAATCGGCAATTCCATTAATCTGTTTCTCCTTCCTGATTTTCCATTTTTCGTAAAACTTCTTTAGCATCCATTGGTTCAACTCGATGGTAATTATTTTCAGGTAACATTACATCAAACTCACAAACTGAACGGAAAGGACACATCCCACAAGCAATGCGTTGTTTATCCTTATAATAAGGATTTAAGTTTGTTGCTCCTGACATAATTTTATTTCCAGCTTTTTCAAACAACTGTTGATTGTGTTTTCGTAAGGCATTCATTTCATCTGGATTGACAAATTTAGCTGATTTTAAGGTTTCATTTTTCAATTGGCGATATGGATAAACCAAAGAACTTTGCGTTGGTTCTAAACTAAGGTCTAATTTTTGCAACATCGCTTCATCTTCCAATAGAATACCATCTAACTTAAAAGGCTTTAGCATTTCTTCTTGGTAACTTGTTTCATCAGCCACTTTTTCTGTTGAAATAAATGGATTTTTCACATGTAAATAAAATGCTCCCGCTGGTTTCGCTGTTTCACCAATTAAGGCATCCGCATTGATTAAAGCTGTATCCAAATACGTAATCATTTGCATCGCTAAACCATAGTATGCATCACGATAATCAAAAACATGGGCACTTGATTTATAGTCGACAACGCTTAGATAATGATCTCCATTGACTTCCATTGTATCCACTCTGTCAATCTTCCCACGAACAAATAAATTCCCTTGTGTTTCTAATGGAATCACCAAACCATTAATGCCTTTTTGACTAGCAATCTGTCCAAATAAAACTTCTGTCTGAACTGTTGACATACCACTACGTCGACTTTGATTTGCTAAAGTCCAAGCAATTCGTTTAATTGTTGAGCCTAACTGATAACGAATATAATTCATCCGATTAGATGCTGATAAAATCGTATATTTTGGTTTTCCATATAGAGCTTCAAGAACATCGTTAGTAACGGATTTTAAGGTTCCTTCATCCAATTGATTTAAATTCAAATTACGTACATTTAATGATTTAAACAGTTGATCTAAGGCATCATGGAAAAATTCACCTGTCCCTGCCGCTGACAATTCAAACACATCCCGCTCCTTTAATCCTAATCCATAGGTAGCATAATGTTTAAAATGACAAGAATAAAAGTTCTCCATTCGTGAAACGGACGTATATAAATCCGTACCATAAAGTTCTTTAACAAGTTCACTCTTTAATTGTACTGGTTCATTTTTATGGGTTAAGCTAGCTAATAAACGTTGAAATAACCCTTCCGTTTTAGCGCTTTGCTTCATTTGACGATAAAGATTACTCCACAATGGAGGAAGTTCTCCATTTATTTCTTGCTGATGTCGTAAAACTAATAGTAATTGAGTAAGAGTACTACGCTGAGTTCCGACAAATGTCATTTGCTCCGATAATGTTGCATTTCTAGCTAAATCAACGACATTCGCAACTTTTTCTTGAATAGTTATCTTCAATCCTTCAGCGATTCTTTTCACATAAGGAGAAATTTTAGGCCCCTCTTTAGAATCATCATTTGTTGGATAGGTAAAAATCAACTTTTCAGCTGCCGTTGTAAAGGCTAAATAAGCCAAATAAGGTTCAGCTGCCATTGTAGCCTCTAAGGAAGATTTTAAGTATTTTCCTTCTCCTAAAAATTCCATTAATTTTTGACGATCTTCTTCATTTAAGACACTTTTATTTTCCGTCTTGCCAGGTAGATTTCCTTCTGTTGAGCCTAATAAAAAAGCCACTTTAGCTGTCCCAGCTCTAATCCCTGTTAAGCCTGAAAAAATGACTTGATCCATACTAGGTGGAATCATACTATATTTAGCATTCTCAAAACCTGTCGCTAAAATATCATAAAAAGATTCCAGTTGAAATGCTTCTTTTCCTAAAACTTCAACATACTCATCTAATAATTGTAAGAATGTATTCCAAACCTGTTCATGCTCTTTAGATGTTTCTAGATGATTTTCTTCAATTGCTTGATCACGCCAAAAAGCTAGCTGAGTGGAAACACCACTAGATTCTAAAAAAGTATAGAGAATTTTGGCTGCTGTTTCTCCGTTTTTGACTTTCTCAAGCTTATTAAACAGTGGAATAAGTTCCCTAGTCAAGAAGTCACGAACTTGGTTCGCAATTCCCTCTATTCGTTGATCTTCATTAGTTTGACCAGCAATATCTTCATGGACAAACTTCGTGTAGTGCCACGGCTTTTTCATCGTCCAATAATGCCCTTCATAACCATAGGCTAAAATGACATTTTCAGTAATATCTACATTGCTTCTAAAACGATTGACCTTTTGCTGAATGACTCTAACTCGACTTTCACGATCTGATGATAACTCCCCTTTTAACACATCGGGAATAAGCAACTCCGTTCGTAATAAACGCATAACATCTTGATAACGCCAATTATATTTTTTGATTGCCAATAACGCTAGCAAAAACTCAACTAAAGGATGATGATTCATCGTTTCAGCACCATCATTAAACAACTCAATCTCATTCTCTTTAAAAATCGGATTTATAATGGTTTGATAATCTGTGATATTACGCGTCATGACTATTATGTCTTGAAATCGATAAGCCCCACTTTTGACTAATCGACGAATTTCTTTGGCGACATGGGTTACCTCTGCTTGCTTATTACTAGCCGCCCAAATCTCAATCGAATCATCAACTGAAATTAACTGCTTTTGTTCTCCGTAATCATTGGGTAATAGCTGTGTACTAGTCAGCCAAAACTCTTCTAATTGGTTCAATTCCTCACTATAATTTGCGTCTAATTCTTGCAAAATTATATCATATCTTATCGGAATATGATTATTTCTAGCTAATTGATAAAGAGAAAAGTAGGTTTCACCTGTAACATGGAATAGCTCATGTAAAGCAGGCTTTTCTTGTGGATACCCTTTATCTAGAACTAAAGAGATTGTTACATCTTTACATTTCTCCATTAAGACTCTTACTAACGCTTGTTCTTGTGCATTAAATTGACTGTAACCATCAATATAAATAGTCGTATTCTCAAGTCCAGTCGCCTCTTCAATTTTTTTAGTTAAGGCTGTTAAAATATCTTCTTGCTCAATGTATTTTCCAAGTAGGTTTTCTTCAAAAGCACGATACAAAATAAGGATGTCCTTTAACTTTAATTTAAAATCTGCTTCTTTTAGTGAGTTTCCTTGTTTTTCTAAAATGTCAATTAAATCAATCTCATTAATTCGACCACTACGCAATTCCAAAAATAAGTCTGTTAACTGCTGAACAAAACCGCTTTTTCGTACCTCACCACGATAAATCGAAAGTTCTTCCTCATGCTCCAATAAAAGCTTACGAACTAACATTGACAGTCCCGCATTTGTTAATTGGGGTCGAATGAAAACATCTGTATCTTGCAAGAAAAACCAAGCTAAACGACTAAAGCTAAAAATTTGTAATCGAATTGCTCCAATTAATTTTTGTTCGTTAAATCCTGGAAATTTACTTAACTTTTTTAAAATGAGCATTTCCATTTCAAACTGTATATGATCAGGAACTAAGTAAAAAACTTTCGCCTGTTTATTCTCTTGTAAAGTAGTTGCAATCTCTTCAACCATTTGACCTTGTTTATCCGTATTCCCACGGCCTAAGACAAATTGTAAAGCCATTAGTAAGACACTCCTTCTATAAATTGACTTAGTACTAGTTTAACATAGTTATTTGTAAACTTGAAAATTTATTCATTATAAGAATTCATTCAATTCAGTGAAGTTATTCGCTAAAAAAGATTGTTTCTATTTTTCATGAAACTTCTGTATAAAAACCTTGTTTAGCCAACTTCAATTTTAATTTTTTCCAATAAAGTAACTAAATAAAATGACTAAACAGGTAGAAATATTTTATAAACATGGTAAAGTAAAGAGAAGGAATTTATTGGAGGACATTTATATGAGTATGAGAAAAAAAGGATTTATTGTTGGATCTACTGTTGCACTAATGATGGTTTTAATTGGATGTGTAACAAATGAAAAATCTGAATCGATTGACACCGGTTCGGAGAAAAACTATTCAGAGCCAAAATTGAATTTAAGCTTTGGAACGATGCCTGCTACAGATGCACTACCTATCTTAGTTGCCAGTCAAGAAGGATATTTTGTAGATGAGGGTGTGACGGTTGATATTCAAAACTTTAAATCACCGAAAGATCGTGATATGGCTTTACGTAATGGTCATTTAGATGGAGTTAGTACAGATATGATTGCTTTTAGTACATATCGTGAAAACGAGGCGAAAGTTCGTCTAACTAGCGCTTCAATTGGATACTTTTCTCTTTTATCTGGTGATTCGACTGTAACGAATTTATCTGAACTAAAAGGTCACTCGGTTAGCTATTTTAAAAATCAAGCACCTCACTATTTTTTAGATGAAGCAATGAAAACAGTCAATTTGACTTCAGATGATTTAGAATTTAAAGAAGCACATAACGTGACGACTCGAATTGAGCTTGTCCAAAATAAACAAGTAACAGCTACCATTGTACCAGACCCCTTTCGAGCAATTGGTTTAAAAGATGGTTTGACTGAGTTAGCTAAAAGTGATGACTTAGATATTAAACCTAACGCGTTTGCTTTCACAGAAAAAACGATTCAAACAAACTCAGAAGGAATTAAAGCCTTTTATCGTGCCTATAACAAAGGTGTTGACTTTATTCAAAATCACGATTTAGATACTTATTATGCCATATTAGAGAAAGAATTAGGTTATTCAAAAGCGATTAAAGAATCGGTTGAATTTCCAACATATGTCTATGCAGAACCTGTTGATCAAAAACAATTAGAAGAGGCCATATCTTGGGCGACGAATAAAGGGATTTTTACAAAGGATTGGACATTTGAGGAACTAACGAGTACAGTTGCTTTTGACTAAATAGAAATCTCAACTGTTTTATGAACTTAAAGCGAGAAACAACCGTAACTTTACGACTGTTTCTCGCTATTTTTTTATTTATTAAACCGATCATTGTACCATGTAATAGTTGTTGTTTTAATGTTTTTAAACGATTGATCTTTTTTTCGTTTTGATAAAAAACAAAGAATGATAACAAGAATGCTTAAACATAGAGTTGTTATAACACTTCCCTCCATATCATAAGGAACACCTGAATACAACGGTTGACTAAGTTTTCCTATTCCTAATGTAACCTGGACTATACTAAATTCAGTATTTACATTTGATGTTCTAATAGCTAAAATGGTATCTTGGACAAAAATCCATGCAAGATGGAAACCAATGCTTGTCCACAACGAATCTGTGTACTCATATAATAGGACTAAGACTACACCCAGTAAAAAAATTGTCACAGTCAAAAATAGATCACTAACTAAAATCGGATCAAACCGATAAATCCCAATAAAAATTAGAGATGAGAAGATAACTCCTCCAGCAACCGTGCTGCGAGATTTTATTAAATTATAAATATAACCACGCATAAAAATTTCTTGGCCAAAAGCCAAAATTAAGTAATAAAGTAAACTAAAAATTAAATCATTGCCACTATGTTTTAAAGAAAAACCAAGTACACTGTAGATATTTAGATAATAAAACAAGCCAAATACAATAAATATGACAATCGTACTTATACCAAAACCAACCACAAAATGTTGATAAAATTTACTTTCAATTAAACGGAAATCAAAAAAATTTCTCTCATGAAAAACAGAATATAAAGCAAATGGGGGTAAAATTAAAGCAATAAACATTAATAAGTTCAATAAACTATCTGAACCTGGAATAAATAAAAATAAACTTAAAATTGTAGCAAAAATTAATAATAACAAAAATATCTTTCCAATAACCTCAAAAAAACTTCGCATTCATATAGTCCTTTCTTTTTATAAATACTAATCGTTATCCTTTCTTTATCTCTATAATAGCATTAACTTTTCTACTTTCCAACATAAAATTACAGCTGTATAAAAAATAAAAACACCTCTACCTGCTTCATTTTGCAATGATTTAGTAGAGATGTTCTCGTATTTATTACTTTATTTTTATTTCTTGAATAAATTGAACTAATTTTAAAGTTGTATTCCAATTACGAACCGTCCAATTTCCCCCCTTGAATACTTTTTGATACTCTTTAAGAAGCGGTGAGTCAGTTTGTGAACCTATAATTTTAATAAAAACTGCCTTCTTAAATGGAAATCCTATCTCCTCATTCATTTCTTTCGATAACTGATTATTGGCTGAAATAATTTGCTGTTGATAAGCAACAAGCCATTGTTCGTTGGCAGCTAACTCCCGTTTAGTTAAAGGGTTTTCTGTCACCATTGTTAAAAATTCCGCTTCTGTGTAAAGAATAATTGGGATCAGGAAGCCAGCAAATTGGCTTAATTTTTGTTGAATTCGTTCCGCAAGTATAGTCGTATCTTCAATTGGTCCCGTCATGACCGCATTGCCACTGCGAATATAGGTTTTAACTTGAGAATAACCAAGTTGTTCAAGAACGTTTTTTAAATCTTGCATCGCTAAATGATGATTTTTACCAACATTAATGCCACGTAATAAAACGACATATTTTTCCATTAAATCCCCTCCTATGCTTGGATAGCAAGCTAAATAGATAGAGCGTGAAATAAAACTATATGTTAGTTTTATTTCACGCTCTAAATCTGTACAACGATTGAAAAAACAAACTTGTTTGGAAATCCGCTGAGATATAAGAATAGTTAGACTGTATCTTTTAATCCTATAACGGGTGACAAATAAATACTTTCAAGGATTCTTTCTTATTTCTACTCTAAACAACCATTTTTTCTTGGTTTAGAGAATTTAATTTGTTTTAAAAAATTAAACAATAAAGAATACTACTCATTACAATAGTTCCTAAAAAATAAATGACTTTAAACTTTAAGACACGGATCTTATGGTGAAAAATCAGCATTCCTACTAATCCACCTAACCCACCGCCTAAAATGCCAAAAGAAAGTAAGGTTTTTTCCGGAATTCGCCACAGTCTTTTCTTTGCACGGTACTTATCTAGTCCCATCAAAATAAAGAGTAGTATATTGATGGCTAAAAAATAAATACAGGCTAATAATAAATCAGACATCTAACCTTCCGCATTCAACTTCGCAATTTCGACAATCACGTTTGTTGCTTTCTTCATGCTTTCAACAGCGACAAATTCATAACGCCCATGAAAATTTTCTCCACCAGCAAAAATATTCGGTGTAGGTAGTCCCATAAAGGATAGCTTAGAACCATCTGTTCCTCCACGAATAGGTTCAATAATTGGAGAAATATCAAGGTTTTTCATTGCTTTTTCAGCCAAATCAACAATAGATAAATCCTTTTCAATTATATCTTTCATATTGTAATATTGATCGTACATATTTACTGTAACACGTTCTGAACCAGCCTTTTGATTTAGATCAGTTGCTATTTGGGTAACTAAAGCTTTACGATCCTCAAATTTTTGACGATCATGATCACGAATAATATAAGTCATTTCTGCTGTTTCCACTTCACCGCTCATTCCTACCAAATGGAAGAAACCTTCGCGTCCGTCAGTTTTCTCTGGAACTTCTGTCTGAGGCAAGGCTGCATCAAAAGCTAAAGCTAATTTCAAGGCATTTACCATTGTATTTTTCGCTGTTCCTGGATGAACATTTTTCCCTTGGATTTTAATCTCAGCCTGAGCAGCATTAAAGCTTTCATATTCTAGCTCACCAACTGGTCCACCATCCATTGTATAGGCAAAATCAGCATTAAAGTCAGCCACATCAAATAAATCAGCACCAACTCCAATTTCTTCATCGGGACCAAAGGCCACACGAATTTCACCATGCTTACTAGTTGAATCATTGAGTAAAATCTCCATGGCTGTCATGATTTCAGCGATTCCGGCTTTGTCATCGGCTCCCAATAAAGTTGTTCCATCAGTAGTAATCAACGTTTGACCTAAATAATTTTTTAAATTAGGAAAATCTTCTGGTGATAAAACAAAATTTTCAGCTTGGTTTAAAACAATCGTTTCACCTTGATAATTTTCGTGGAATTGCGGATTTACATTTGCTGCATTAAAATCAGCTGTATCCATATGAGCAATAAAGCCAATAACTGGAACTTCTCTGTCAATAGTACTTGGTAGAGTTGCAGTTACAAAGCCATTCTTATCATTATACTTCACATCAGATAAACCAATTTCTTTTAACTCAGCAACCAATGTTTGAGCAAATTCAACTTGGGTAGCAGTTGAAGGAACAGTAGTACTTGTAGCATCTGAACGTGTTTCAGTTTTTACATAACGGATAAATCTTGGAATTAAATTTTGCATCTTTTAATCTCTTCCCTTCTAAATAAAGCTTTCTAGCTTCTATCTATTATTACAATATTCACTTTAAATCACAATAAAAATGATTGGTTACATAAATCTAAAAGGATCTGTATTTAATTGAGATTGACTAATTTCAATGTCCCAATTATTTTCTGTGGACCACTGTTTAAATAGTTTTTCCAAACCACTTTTACAAATTTCTTCAATATGATGCCCTGGGTCTATTACGGTTAGATTATTTGCTAACATATCATGAGCAATATGATATGAAACATCACCAGTAATATAAACATCAGCCCCTTTTTTTTGGGCACTTGAATAATAAGTTTCTGCAGAACCACCACAAACAGCAACCCGCTGAATTAGTTGGTTAGGATTCGTTGTAATTACTCGCAAGCCCTCTATTTTAAATATATTTTTTAATTTTTCTGTGAAAGTTGTAACTGAAATAGGTTCAGCTAAATTCCCAATCCGTCCAAGACCATAACTATCTACAAAATTTTCAATCGTATATAAATCATATGCAGGCTCTTCATATGGATGACTCTCAAACAGAGCTCGTTCAACACTTTCAGTTAAACGTTGTGGAAATACAACCTCAATCTTAGCTTCAGCTAGTTCCTCCGCTTGATTCACTGTACCAATTGCAGGCTCTGCTTGATTAATTGGAGTAAACCGACCAATTCCATCAAGAGTATAACTGCAATTTTCGTAATTCGGTCCTAATTTGCCAGCACCTGCTTTGGTCAATGCTTCACGAACCTCGACTTCGTTTTCCTGAGGAACAAAAACTGCTAATTTTTTATAACTTTCCGTTTTTGTTACATGCATAATCTCAGTTTTTTCTAAACCAATAGCTTGGCCTAACCAATCATTTAATCCATTAGTAGCTACATCTAAATTCGTGTGTGCAGCGTAGACGGCAATATCGTGCTTTAAGAGGTCCGCATACATTTTGTTCTGTGGATTGTCTGTAATTAAGTTTTTAGCAGCTCTAAAAATTGGCGGATGGTGAGCAAAAAGTAAATCAACCTTCGCTTTGATAGCTTCTTCAACAACTTCTGGCCGTACATCCAGTGTCACCATTACACGTTTAATTGGTTTATTCAATGTTCCAATGTGCAAACCAACAGGATCTCCTGATTCAGCCAAAGAGAGGGGAGCAAAAGTTTCAAATTTTTTAATTAAGTCTGTTCCTTGAATGATTGTCATTTTAGTAACCTCTCAATTTCTGCAATTTTAGTTTCAAAAATTTGAACTTTTTCGGTCTGATCTTTTGTAGCCGTTTTTAAACTAGCTAAAATAGACTGTTCTTTGATCAATTGTCGTTGCCATTTTTGTTTAAATAAGGTTGGGAATTTTTCTCTTAAGTGCAATCCAAAAGTTAATTGTGCTTGAGTATAGCTAACAGCTGATTGACTTTTTTCAGCAATAATAATTTCATACATTTTTTCATCTTCTTCTAAAAGTTCTTCTCCAATAATCTCGTATTGGTGATTCATTAACCATTTTCGCAAAGGTTCTTCTCCTATATTTGGTTGTAAAATTAAACGTTCCCTGCCAGTCAGCTTACCATCTTGATAGCCATCTTCAAGGATAGAAGCAATTAAAGCTCCGCCCATCCCACAAATTGTTAAAGCATTAATATTATCTTCTAGTTTTATAACAGCTAAACCATTTCCTAAGCGAACATCAATTTTTTCTTGATAACCTAGGCGCTTAACCTGTTCTTGGGCCGTTATAAATGGTCCCGTTACTATCTCTCCAGCAATTGCAAAAGCAATTTCATTTCGATAAACTAATGCACATGGTAAGTAGGCATGATCCGAACCAATATCAGCTAATCTACCATTCTTAGGTACATAGGCGCTTGCTTTTTCTAAACGCAAAGATAAGTGTTTTTCATCCATAAATTAGCGGTCATCCCTTCATTAAAAAGTCTTATTCATTATACAACAAAATTAACCAAATTTCCTTAAATTCCCCAATTAAAAAAACTAGTAAGTTGTAGGAATCCACAACTTACTAGCTCTACTAAATTAAACTTTATGGATAGTCAACGTTTGACCAATAAATAACAGATTATTTTTCATTTCGTTCCAGTGTTTGATTTCAAGAGGTGAAACTTTATATTTTTGCGAAATTGTATAAAGAGAATCACCATCTGCAACGGTATACTCTTCTTGAACAGCCGTTTTCGCATTATCAGAATCACTCATTTCGTTATCAAAAACTAAAGTTCCTTGTTGTCTTTGTTCAAAATCAGACATTGGTTTAGGCAGTTCTGCAACTAGATTTTCAGGCGTAGCTACAGCAGGTTCTTCAATAACTTCTTTTTTAATAATTAATTCTTGACTAACAAAAATTAAATCGCTTGTTAATTGATTTAATTCCATCAATTCTTGAACACTTACATGATACGTATTGCCAATATCCCATAATGTATCCCCGCTAGCAATTGTATGAATCACTTCTTTAGTTTCTACTTCAGCTTTCTTCACAACACCATCATCATACTGAGTTAAATCATAGGTTTCAATTAATTGATCTAATTTTTCTGCATAACGTGTGTCTGTCGCATATTTACCAGTTAAAAAAGCTGTCGCATCTTTATAAGAAGTTGTATTTGATTTCCACGTTCCAGAGTAGAAACTTGTGTTAAATGAAGTACCACCTGTTAATAGTTTTGCGTAATCTTCTAATGATTCTTTGTAAGAAGGATACTTTCTAAATTCTCCAGTAATTTGATAGTAATTTCCGCTACCATCATCTTCTAAAGTTAGCATTGCAACAGATTGACTTTCAAAGCTTCCTTTAATTCCAAATAAATTATGATTTGGTTCACTTGATAATGAACTGTTTCCAGAACCACTTTCTAAGATTGCTTGAGCAATCATAACCGATGCATATAAATCTTTTTCAGCACCAATTTCAGCTGCTGGTTCTGCAATTTTATCAATAAACTCTTGTGTGCTTTGGTTTTTTACAAACATAATTTTTTCTGCTTCAAGATGATTTGCCTCTGGTACTTGAACTTCTGCAATATTTTGTGAAGTTACCTCTTCTTTAGTAAAAGGACGAGTTGTCTCCACTTCAACTTTAGGTGCTACAGGTATAGGAGCAGGCGTTATAGGAGCTGGGGTAGGAGTTACCGGTACAGTTACTGGTGGTTCTGGCGTTACAGGGACTTCTGGTTCTGGTTTTACAGGTATCTCTGGTTTCACAGGAGGAGTCGTTTCTTCTGGTTTTTGAGAAGAATCTTCGCTCTCAGTTTCATTGCTTGTATCGCTTGAACTATTACTTGAATCGTTTACAGTTTCATCCGATGCTGTCGGTGTTTCCTGTACTGATGAGTTCTCAATGACTGCTTCAATAACACGTTGACTAGTAGATGCATTTTCTTCAGCACTTGCTAACGCTGAGAAACTTGGAATGGCTAATGATGCCATGACAATCGATGTATTTAATAATCCAGCCCCCTTACGAATGGCTTTTTTTTGATTTATTTTTTTTGTTGCTAAGATACGTTCATTTCTGCTTTTAAGCATGTTTCTTCCTCCTAATTCATTTCTGTTATTGTAAGTAAAGACATTTTATTATCAATTTCTTCAAATAAATGCGTAATATCCAATTTTGATTGTAAAATAGTTTGTTGTTTTTCTTGTAATTCTTGAGCAAAAAGTGCAATATCTTTTTTTGCTTGGCTTTTTTGATAAATGACTTCATCATCAGCTGTTTTAACAATTTTTCTAGCTTGAATTTTGGCATCAATTAGAACTTCAGCAATTTCAGCTTTAGAAATTTTTAACTGCTGATTTAATTGGTTTTTTTCTGCAATTAAAACTTCAATTTGATTATTTTGTAAGGCAATTTTTTGTTGAAATTCTGACACAACGGCTGAGTCTTCCAAAGTAATAGATGAAGATTCAACTGAATGATCTGCTACCTTTTTTTCTAGATAATTATTTTCTAAAGTCAAAGAATGAACTCTATTTTTATAATATACTAACTTTTCTTCAATATCTTTATAATGAGCAGGCAATGCTTTTTCTTTAAATGAGTCTTCTTCAATTTGCTGTTTTTCAGCTTCTAATTTTTTATAGGCATCATGTGCATGTTTCAATTTATGACGCATGCGACGATTTTCTTTTTCTACTATCATTACTTGCTCTCGCAAACTAGCTGTCATATTTTTGCTACTCTCCTTAAAAGATAGTTATTTTCTATTCTTTTTGAAAATAATTATGTCTTACTTTCAGTTACTTTATTATTCTTAATTAAAGCATATTAACTATAAATAACGCTGTTCCTATTATATCATATTTCCACATAGAAATTTAAAAATC
Source organism: Carnobacterium gallinarum DSM 4847 (assembly GCF_000744375.1). Taxonomy (NCBI): domain Bacteria; kingdom Bacillati; phylum Bacillota; class Bacilli; order Lactobacillales; family Carnobacteriaceae; genus Carnobacterium; species Carnobacterium gallinarum. The sequence continues at coordinate 379,845 of NZ_JQLU01000004.1, forward strand.
GCTTTTCTTTTTTTTCTTATATAAGGGTAAAATAAAAATTGGTTTAATCAAAAACAAGACTATCTCATAAGGTGATTTTTACAGCTCTTTTTATGAGATAGTCTAACGAATTAACTCCCTTTTTTCTCAAGAACTTCCATCCGCTCTTGTAGCTCATTTAGCAAATCAACTTGAATAGTTTGAATGTTTACAAGATGTTGCCATTGTTGGGTTAGCATATGATCCATTTTTTCATGTAACAGGCGAATTTCAATTTCTGACTTTAAATTAACTTGATAATCTGAATCCGATTGATTACGATCTCTTTTTTCTTGACGATTTTGGCTCATCATAATTACTGGAGCTTGAATAGCAGCCAAACAAGATAAAATCAGATTTAATAAAATGAAAGGATATGGATCAAATGGTTTCGCAAATAGAGCAATTGAATTAATGATAATCCATGTGATTAAAACAAATAAAAATGCAAAAATAAAACTCCAACTACCACCAAATTTAGCAATTCCATCAGCCACTTTTTCACCAACTGTTAATTTAGTCGTATCTGTATCACTAACATCATTTACTAATGAGTTGCCGGTTTCAATACTGTTCATTACTTTTTCATTTAACATTTTCATGTTTTCTGAGTCATTTTGAATCATACCTCGAATATAATGTAGTCGATAATCCATTAAATCATCTAAACAAATAAAAGCGTCTTCTGATACATCTGGATGCTCTGTTAAAATCAGTGTTCTTAATTCCTGACTTAAATTTTTTAGTTTAATTCCATCAACATCATTATGCATTTTATGACATATAATACAGCGTTCATTTTTTTGTTTCATTTTTCCACCTCATTTTCGCTTTATTTATTATTGATAACGGTTATCAATTTTAAAAACTTGTTTATCATTTTTTGAATTTAAACTTATTTTAACAATTTGAATAGGGTTAATATAAATAACATCATCTTGATTGTTATAAAACCGAATAAGTCTACTACTTAAGTAGCCCTCACCGTTAGATATTTTTTCAAAAAGTTCTTCCTCAGAAAGTTTTAAAACTAGTGTTTCACCATTGCTTAAACTCACGATACATTCAGTCATCATTTTCCCACCTTACCTATTATTGAACTAATTATAACAAAGACATAAAAATAAACAACTAATAAGAATTTTTATAGCTATTTATTAGTCTATAAAAAAAAGAAGGTCGCCATATTTGACGACCTAGCCTCTATTTAACTACAATTTCATAAACATCTCTACCTGGAATTTGTGGTGGCATTGACATTGTTGAGATTGGCTCTACTGCTAAAGTAACCTCAAGTGTTGCACCAGTTTTAATGTCATCCAATGAAACCTTTTCTTTACCTTCATTCAAAACATTACTACCATCTGTCAATAAAACCACTTCGTCTTTAAATGATGCCGGTGTTTCATTTTTAGCATCTACAGGTGTTAATTTTTCAACTAAGATTTGACCCACTTCACTATTGCTATCTGCTTTAACTACTGCCGTATAGACAATTGAATCGGCTTTTTCAGAACTTGCGACAGCTTCTGAAGAAACCTCAGTAGAGCTACTAGTCATTGATGATGAGCTTGCATCTTTCTTCGTACCTGAATTGCCACAGCCAACTGCTACCACTAGTACTATTCCTAATGTCATACCTAAAAATAATTTTTTCTTTTTCATTGTAAAATCCTCCTAATAAACAAATTGTTCTCTATATAGTATCTTAAACTAACAACCAAATTGCAAATAGAAAATGAATTATTCATTAAAATTTAATAATTCAATGATAATTTAATTACATCATTTTATAAAATAACAAAAATTATAATTAAATTTACCAACCTGCCTCACTAATTTTTTAAATTTTCTATTAAAATTAATCAAATTATGTAAAAAGTAGCAGATCCCAAAATGGATCTGCTACTTAAGTTTTGCTTATTCTAAAAAGTCTTTTAATTGTTTTGAACGACTTGGATGACGTAGTTTACGTAAAGCTTTAGCTTCGATTTGACGAATACGTTCTCTCGTTACACCGAATACTTTTCCTACTTCTTCCAATGTACGTGTACGCCCATCATCTAAACCAAAGCGCAAACGTAAAACATTCTCTTCACGATCTGTTAACGTATCAAGAACATCTTCAAGTTGTTCTTTCAATAATTCATATGCTGCATGTTCAGCAGGACTAGTTGCATCTTGATCTTCAATAAAATCACCTAGATGTGAATCATCTTCTTCACCAATAGGTGTTTCTAATGATACTGGCTCTTGAGCAATTTTTAAGATTTCACGAACTTTTTCAGTAGGTAAATCCATTTCTGCTCCAATTTCTTCAGGTGTTGGTTCTCTACCTAAATCTTGTAATAATTGACGTTGAATTCGGATTAATTTATTGATTGTTTCAACCATATGCACTGGAATACGAATCGTACGCGCTTGATCGGCAATTGCACGAGTAATTGCTTGACGAATCCACCAAGTAGCATAAGTTGAAAATTTAAATCCTTTTTGATAATCAAATTTTTCAACAGCCTTCATTAATCCCATATTTCCTTCTTGGATTAAATCTAAGAATTGCATACCACGTCCAACATAACGTTTGGCAATACTGACAACTAAACGCAAGTTTGCTTCAGCAAGGCGTTGTTTCGCTTCTTGATCCCCTTGTTCAATTAATAGAGCTAATGCAACTTCTTCTTGAGCATTTAAAAGTGGCACACGACCAATTTCTTTTAAATACATCCGAACAGGATCATTGATTTTAACTCCTGCTGGAGCAGTTAAATCCTCTTGCTCTTCAGCTTTTTTATTTTTTTCTTTGGCTAAAATTTGACGATCAGTTGGACCACCATCATCCCCTACAACACTTACACCGCCATCTTCAACTTGCATAATCACATCATCAATTTGATCTGCATCGAGTTCATGAGGTGTGACAACTAAATTAGTTAATTCATCATAGTGAATAGATCCTTTTAACTTATTGTCTTTGATTACCTTTTTAATCGCTTGTTCTAATAATGTTACCGTGTTGTTTTTTTCTTCTTCTTTTTTAGCCATAAGAAATGCCTCCTTGTAATCAATCCTACAAATTCATTCATTTATTTTTCAACTGGCGTGAGATATCCACGATATCCAGTGTTAAATTACGTATTTCATCTTTATTTCCAATTCGACTTGCTTCTCTTAATTCAGTTTGCTTTTCTTTTAAACGTTCATGTAAAACTGATTTTCTAGCAATTACATCGATATAGTCGTCAATTTCTTGAGAAGCGATTTCGTCACTAAGTGATAGCATCTCAATCTCAACCAACAGATTTTTCAACTGAGGTTCCTTGACAAAATCAATAAACGCATCAATGGAATCCTGATCCCCAACACTTTCTTTAAAATTCTCAAACAAAATGAACAGGGTTTGATACTCTTCGTGAGCAAAATAAAATTCCGCTTGCTGACTTTGCACCTGAATCCAAGCTTCCTCAAAATGAAACAATCGATTTAACAGAAATCGTTCTGTCTGTTCAACTAAATCAATTTTTCTTTTTTGTGTCTGCACCTCAATTGGTGGCATTTCTTCAGGGTAATAAACTTCTGGTTCTGGTTCATAATTCCCATAATTAGTAGTGTTTTTTTCTTTAATACGTTGTGCTTTTTTGCCTTCAAAAAGTAGCTGAAACTGTTGGTTCAAGGAATCTAATGAAATATCAAATTCACTAGATAATTGTTTAAAATAAAGCTCCCGCTCGATAACCGAAGTAATTGAAAGCATCTCATTTAAAATTGTATCCAAATAACTTAAGCGTTCATTCTCATTTTGAAAATTCAAACCTTTGCGATAATAACGCATTTTAAATGCAAAAACAGTATCTCTACCATGTGACAATAACTCAGTAAATGCAGTTGTTCCATACTTCTTAATAAATTCATCTGGATCTAAGCCCTCTGGAAAACTAGCAACCTCAATATCAAAAGGCGTCTCAGCAGACAATAAGTCTACCGCTCGTTTCGTTGCTTCAATCCCAGCATTATCTCCATCGTAGGCAATTAAGACACGGTCGGTTACACGATCAAGCATGTGGATTTGCTCATTGGTCAAACTAGTTCCCATTGAAGCAACACCGTTTTTCACACCTGAATTCCAAGCAGCAATAACATCCATAAAACCTTCAAATAAAATAACTTCTTTGTCACGGCGAATCGTTGCCCGCGCCATATCGAAGTTAAATAGCACATTTCGCTTATTGAATAAATAGGTTTCTGGACTATTTAAGTACTTAGGTCCACTATGTTCTTCTGCCTCAGATTGAAAGATTCGACCTGAAAAAGCAATTGTTTTTCCTTGCTGATTCCGAATTGGAAACATAATACGATTGTAAAAACGATCTAGTAAATCCCCATTATCTCGTTGCACGAATAAGCCAGTTTCACTTAAAAGATCTTCTTCATATTCTTTTCCAACTAAATAATTGTGAAGCATATTTCGTTCATGAGGGGCAAAACCAATCTTAAAAGTTTCAATCAGTTCTTTCGTTAACCCACGATCTAGCAAATACTGGTAGGCTGATTCACCAATCTTAGTATTTAATAAAACATGTTGAAACAAATCAGCAGATTCCTCATGGGCTTGAATTAATTTGTCGCGTTTTGAGTCTGTTTCTTGTTGTTGACCTCGATTCTCTAATAGAGCATTATCGATTTGGATATGACTCATCTCGGCAGTTTTAATCACAGCTTCCGGAAAACTTAATCCATCCACTTCCATTAAAAAGGTAAATACATTTCCACCTCTGCCACAACTGAAGCAATGAAAAATTTGTTTTTCTTCAGCAACGGAAAAAGACGGCGTTCGTTCTTCATGAAAGGGGCAAAAGCCAAAAAGATTTTTCCCACTCTTTTTTAATTGTACATATTGACTAACCACATCAACTATATTAGTTCCTTGCCTGATTTGATTTACCGTTTCTTCCGGTATTCTCATGGCCATGTACATCACCTCTTTACCACAAAACATTCATTAAATCATAATTATCTAAGAGTCCCACATAAATTTAAGTAGGACTCCTAGTTCTATTGCTATTAAGTGACATAATGATACATAATGCATTGTACCACATAATCACCCTTCCAACAATGAAAACAACTCATTTTACAGACATTTTTAATCCACTTTTCAAATCATACTTTATCTTAGAATCAAAATCGAACTAATTTGCCCTCATTCAAAATGTACCATACTAGTTTTTAACTTATATCCGAGAATTTTCCGTTTAGTATCCATAATCCACTAGAAATAACTAGTCTGTCCTTAAACTAAAAAAGTTCTGAAAACAAAGACTAAGCCTTTTGTTTTCAGAACTTTTTTATACTTTAAATTGTGCATCATACAATCGCTTATAAGGGCCATTTGAAGCCATTAATTCGTTATGGGTACCTTCTTCAGCAATTCCATCTTCATTCACAACCACAATTCGTGTTGCATGTTTAATTGTTGCTAATCGATGGGCAATAATTAAGGTTGTTCGTCCTTTTGAAAGTGAATTTAAGGAATCTTGAATTACTTGTTCGGTTTCAGTATCTAGCGCCGATGTTGCTTCATCTAAAATTAAAATAGGTGGATTCTTTAAAAACATCCGAGCAATGGCTAGTCGCTGTTTTTGGCCACCTGATAATTTAACTCCACGCTCACCAATGATCGTTTCTAATCCATCAGGCATCTCCTCAACAACTTGTTCCAAATGAGCCAGTTTTACTGCCATAGCAATCTCGGCATCGCTTGCTCCTAATTTTCCATAGGCTATATTTTCTTTAATTGTTCCAGGGAATAAAAATACATCTTGTTGTACGACACCAATTTGATTCCGTAAAGAGCTAAGCGTCATATCACGAACATCTATCCCATCAACAGTGATTTTCCCAGTATTTACTTCATAAAAGCGTGGCAACAAATTACAAATAGTTGTTTTTCCCGCTCCACTTGGCCCAACAAATGCAACCGTTTCTCCTGCTTTAATGGATAAATTCACCTGATCTAACACTTTTTTAGAATCATCATACCAAAAAGAAACAGTATGATAGCTAATTTCGCCAATTAGGCGAGAGACATCTATCGCATTAGATCGATCTTGAATTGCAGGTTCCTTATCCATCTCTTCGGCAAAACGCTTAAATCCAGCAATTCCTTTGGGATAACTTTCAATCATATTATTGACTTTTTCAATTGGTCGCACAAAAACATTTGTTAATAAAATAAAGCCAACAAATTGACCATAAGTAATCTCACCAGTAATTGTATAATACGCTCCAAAAAATAATGCAAATAAATTAATCAAACGCATTAATAAATAATTATAAGCTGCACTAATTCCCATCATTTTGTAAAAGAATATTTTTGATTGTCGATAAGCTTGATTTAATCCTTCAAAGCGCTCCTGCTCATGACGTTCATTTGAAAACGCTTGAACAACACGAACTCCACTGACAGATGCCTCTACTCCTGCATTAAAATCACCTAAATTACGATAAATTTCTGTATTTACTTTCGTCATTTTCTTATTAAAAAAGACTAAAGCCACTGTTATAAAAGGAATCATGATAAAGGTAGCTAACGCTAGCTGAACATGAATCATCAGCATTAATACAAAAGAACCAATCAAAGACATAATTGTAATAAAAACATCTTCCGGTCCATGATGCGCAACTTCAGAAATTTCAAACAAATCTGTTGTAAGTCGACTCATTAATTTTCCAGTCTTTTGATTATCATAGTAACTAAAAGGCTGTTTTTGTAAATGAGCATACAATTCACGACGCATATCCGTTTCAATATTGACTCCTAACATATGACCAAAGTAAACAACTATATATTGCAATGCAGTATTAACCACATAAAAAAATAACAATGATAAAGCTGCTGTTACAATTAGAGACCAGTTTCCAGTTGGCAATAATTTATCAATAACTTGATTGACGACAACAGGAAAGGCCAACTCTAAAATAGCCGCGACAATCGCACAAGAAAAATCTAAAATAAATAAACGACGATACGGGTAATAATAACTAAAAAATCTTTTTAACATTGGCTTCCTCCTTTTCTCCATCCTTTTATTATATGGAAAATTAATTGGAAAGGAAAGCTAAAATTAGCAAAATACCTTAATTAAATCAGAAAATTTCTAAAACCTCTAAATAATTTTTTAAACTAATGGCATGATTACAAGTCCTTGATTTTGCACCATATAGCAGTGTCACATTTCCTTTGGCTAAATGCTCTCTAATAGCTAGACAAAAGTCTTCTAAATTAGAATTTCGAGCTAATTCTGCTTCATAAGCTGTTTTAAATAAGTTAAATTTCTCTGGCTCATGATTAAACCATTTACGTAATTCTGCTGTCGGGGCAATATCTTTAGCCCAAACGCCTAAGGCTGCTTTTTCTTTAGATAATCCTCTAGGCCAAATTCGATCTACCAAGATTCGGTATCCATCGCTAGTAGCAGGCGTATCATAAACCCTTTTTAGTTGTATCATGTTTGTCCTCCTTCATGGAATACAAAAAAATAGACTAAACTATCAACTGTACTACCCCTTAAAAATTAGAGTATTAAGTCTAACTTTTAGAGGTCGGTACAAAATAGCGTTTAGTCTGTTTTTATAGATAACAATTATTTTACAATTAACTGATCAACACTAGCAAATGATAATGCTAAATTACCTAGCTTAGACAATAAAGCTAGACGATTATTACGAAGAGCTACATTATCTGACATAACCATATTTTCATCAAAGAAAGCTTCAACTTTAGGGCTAAGTGCTTCCAAAGCTACATAATTCATCTCCATATTTTCTGCTGCAAATGCTTCTTCAGCAATTAAAACTGCTTCATATAGAGCTTTTTCAGATTCTGTTTCAAATAAAGCATCATTAACAGACAATTGGCTTTCAGTTAATAGTTCTTTACTCTTAACAGCTAAATTCATTACACGAGTTAATGCTTCGATAGTTGGTTTAAATGTTGCTTCTTTGACATGTTTTTCTAAAACAAGAGCCGTTTCAGCAATTTTCTTTAAATCTTCTTGATCGGATTTTAATACAGCATCAATGACATCATAACGAATTTTTTGCCCTAATAAATATTGACGCATTCTTGCTTTAATAAAATCAATTACTTCTGGTGCACTAGCTTCTAGCTTTTGACTCAACTCTTCTTTATGTTGAATCGCAGCACTAATCATCTCACCACGTAATGTTTCTACTGGGAAATACCACCCCTTACTTTCAACAATCCTTACGACACCATATGTTTGACGACGTAAAGCATATGGATCATTTGAACCTGTAGGAATCATTCCAACAGCAAAGAAGCTCATTACGCTATCTAATTTATCTGCAATTGCTAATACAGCTCCAACATTTGTAAGTGGCAAAGCACCATCGCTTGAAACAGGTAAATAATGTTCACGAATTGCAGTTGCTACTGCAGGTTTTTCACCTTGCATTAAGGCATATTTCTCCCCCATGATACCTTGCAGTTCTGGGAATTCGCCTACCATATTTGTGACTAAATCAAATTTATAAATTTGACTAGCGCGAGCTAAATCGGATAATTCTTCCGTTGTTAAACCAACAACTTTTCCAATTGTCTCAGCAAAGTAAGCAACGCGTTGCATTTTTTCATAAATACTACCAATTTTTTCATGGAAGGTTACTGATTTCAACCGTTCAACAGCATCAGCAATTTTTATTTGTTGATCTTCTTCATAGAAAAAGGCACCATCTTCCAAACGTGCAGTCAATACTTTTTCATTTCCTTTAGCAACATTCTCAATGTGTTCTGCATTTCCATTGCGAACAGAAATAAAATATGGAACTAAATTTCCATTTAAATCACGGACATCAAAATAGCGCTGGTGAGCCTTCATCGAAGTAACTAAAACTTCTTCTGGAATAGCTAGATATTTTTCATCAAAACTACCAGCAAATGCAGTTGGATATTCAACAAGATTATTTACTTCTTCTAATAGCTCTTCATCTAACTCAACATGCCATTGTTTTTCAGCAGCAATTTTTTTGATTTGCTCAACAATAATTGCTTTACGTTTTTCACTATTAGCAAGCACAAATTCTTTTTCTAAATTCTTTTCGTAATCTACAGCACCACTAAACGTTACCTCTTTTCCTAAGAAACGATGGCCACGACTTGTGTTGCTTGTTTCAATATCTAGAATTTTGAAAGGAATTATTTCTTGATCTAACATAGCAGTAATCCAATGGATAGGACGAATATATTTAAACGAATAATCTGCCCAATGCATATTTACAGGGAAGGTCATTGATGTAATGACTTTATCTAGATTCTTTAAAATTTCCATTGCAGGTTTACCTGGTGTAAATTTATCGATATGAACATATTCAATACCTTTGATTTCTTTGAAGGTAATATTCTCAACCGTTGCACCTTGCCCACGAACAAAACCTTCTGCCGCTTTGCTCCAATTGCCTTCACTATCTATAGCGATTTTTTTTGCAGGGCCTTTAACGATTTCTTGAGTATCTTCTTGTTTATCTGCAACTTCTTTTACAATAACTGCAAATCTTCTTGGTGTTGAAAAAGGAATAATTTCTGAAAAACTTAATTTATTTTCAGTCAAAAAATCCGAAACACGAGTAGCAAATTGTTGACTACTTGCGGATACATATTTTGCAGGTACTTCTTCTAAGCCAATTTCTATTAGTAAATCCTTCGCCATTTTAGTTTGCCTCCTCTGTTGAATTTTCTGTTTTTTGTAATAATGGGAATCCTAGTTTTTCACGTTCAGCTACAAAAGCTTTCGCTAGCGCGCGAGCCATATTCCGAATTCGAGCTAGATAACCAGCACGTTCTGTTACAGAAACAGCACCACGAGCATCTAACAAATTAAAGGTATGACTACATTTTAAAACATAATCGTACGCTGGATGTACTAAGCCGTGTTTAATTTGAACTTGTGCTTCTTTTTCATAGGAATCAAATAGCTGTAACAATAACTCTTGGTTACTAGTTTCAAAGGCATATTTTGAATGCTCATATTCTGGTTCAATAAAGATTTCACCATACTTAACTCCATGTGTCCATTCTAAATCGTAGACACTATCGACTTCTTGGATATAAGAAGCTAAACGTTCAACTCCATAAGTGATTTCAGAAGTTACTGGTTTACATTCTAAGCCACCAACTTGTTGGAAATAAGTGAATTGAGTGATTTCCATCCCATCTAACCAAACCTCCCAGCCTAAACCAGCACAACCCATTGAAGGATTTTCCCAGTTATCTTCCACAAAACGAATATCATGCTCTAAGGGATTGATTCCTAAAAGTGTTAAACTTTCTAAATACAATTCTTGAATGTTCTCTGGTGATGGTTTCATCACTACTTGGAATTGGTGATGTTGATAAAGACGGTTTGGATTTTCACCATAACGACCATCAGCTGGTCTTCTTGATGGCTCCACATATGCTGCATTCCATGGTTCCGGTCCAATCGCACGTAAAAAAGTATAAGGGTTCATGGTCCCTGCTCCTTTTTCAGTATCATAAGCTTGCATTAGCATACAGCCTTGACTAGACCAAAAATTTTGTAATGTTTGAATCATTTCTTGAATAGTTAATTTTTTACTCAATTATATTCACTCCTTTTCTGATATCTGCATTCTTTAGTTCATTCTTCTCTAACGCCTTTCTCGATACCTCCTAAATAAAAAAGTACACAAAAAGTCCCTATACTAAGCAGAAACTTCTGTTAGTATAGGGACGACAAATTATCGCGGTTCCACCCTAATTCTAGTCATACAACTAGCATCTTCATTGAATAAGCTCCAGAATGCCCTTCAAAATTGACTCTATATCTGGCTCGCACTTCCCCAGATTCGCTACTTTAGAGATACAATTCCTACTCTTTTCCTTCAACGCTTCATTATTAACTTGCCTTTATAATAGCCTGTATTTAGGCTTTCTGTCAAGTTATTTCTTTAAGAGTTCACAAAAATCGCTTGCTGTTCCGGTGTAGCATTGATAATTTTTACTTCTTCAACTAGCTCTGCTTGAACTACTAATCGTTCCACCCCTGCATCTGTACTACACGTATATAAGGTTAATAAAGTTTTATCTGGCACATCATCTAAAATATCGACTCTTTCAGGATCAACAATATATGTTTCTATAACTTGATAACTATAAATCTTTTGGTTATCTGTTAAATAAATCTTCCTACCTAATGTGGCACTAAAAAGTGGACCAAATAAAGAGTTGTCATTCCCAGGTACTTTATATGTGAAGCCATCGGGTAATTTCCTTTTCCCATTTGTTGTCCGATTTTATTAGTAGCCGCCCCGCGATATAAATTCTTCTCACCTACGCCTTTAATAATTGAATTTTTTTGCGACCGAATTGTGAACGCTTTCTAAATTAAATAACCTAACTCTATTTAAAATAATGTTCTTACTTAAGTATTTATTCTTTGTTACAAGACATTATAAATAACCTTTCGGAAATGTACGGAATAAACAAAAGAAACTTACTGAAAATCAGTAGGTTTCTCTTGTCTTTGAAGAAGCATATCTCCCCATGTATACATTTGATCAATAAATGATTTACTTTTTAATTTAATACCAACTGATTCCTCGTAAATCATATCTAATAGAACTCGTAGTTCTTTTTTTGTTTCTTCCTTCACTTTAATCTCTCCAAGTTGATCTAAATTCAATCGTGAAAAAATTCGTAAAAAATGAATGGCTCGAGGAGAGGCATGATAGCGATGTTCATCTAAGTGCCAATGCTTTTGACATAAAAGACCACCGTAGCTAGAGGAGTAATCAAAGGTCCCTTCCGTTGTTCCACAAGATACACACCCTCGTAATTCTGGTGCTACCCCAAAATATGGTAAAATTTGTACTTCAAAAATATTTACCATAATTTCTGGATCATACCCTTCATCAATATCTATCAAGGTCATTTCAATTTTATGGAATAGTGCTGAATCTACAATAGCATCTTCTAATGCTGCGTCAGCTAAACCTAATACATACGTCGCATAAGCATTCAAAAAAATATCTTTTTGCATTGCCGAATAATGAACAACTTCTTTAGCATCTCGTAAAAAACAAAGGCCTGAATCACGAATATCTGCGATATAATTTGCCTTAGTGAAAGGTAAAATAGCTGCTTTTAATTTACTATTTGGCTTTCTAGTTCCTTTGACAAAAAACATTCGCTTTCCAAAACGATTCGTAAATATCTTCACTAATCGATCATTTTCTCGATGATTTCGCACAGATAAAATAATTCCTTCAACTTCTTCTAATTGAGACATTCCGAAATCTCCTTTCCTGTTTATGAATAAAGTAAGAAAAGCCGAGAAATTAATCTCAGCTTCCCCATCAAATCCAATGATTTAGTAGTTGTCTTTACGATAACCATAATCAGTTAAATAATTTTGTTTGTCACGCCAATCTTTTTGAACTTTTACCCAAAGTTCCAAATAAATTTTGTCACCTAACATAACCTCGATATCACGGCGAGCTTTGATCCCGATATCTTTGAGCATTTTTCCGCCTTTGCCAATAATAATTCCTTTTTGTGAAGAGCGTTCCACAATAATCGTTGCTTGGACTTGAACTTTGTCATTCTCATTACGTTTCATGCCTTCTACAACAACAGCTACTGAGTGTGGGATTTCTTCTCTAGTTAATTCCAACACTTTTTCACGGATTAATTCAGACACAATAAAGTACTCTGGATGATCGGTCACTTGATCTTCTGGATAAAATTGTGGACCTTCTGGTAAATAGCGAAGCAATTCTCCTAATAAAGTGTCAACATTATTTCCTTCAGTTGCAGAAATTGGAACAATCTGTTCAAAAGGTAATAACTCACGATAATTTTCAATAATTTCTAATAGCTTATCTGGATGAATTTTGTCAATTTTATTAATAACTAAGAAAATCGGTGTTTTATTGCCTTGTAATTTTTCAATAATGAAGTTATCACCAGGACCACGTTTTTCTTCCGCATTAACCATTAACAAAATAACATCTACTTCTCTTAACGTACTTAACGCTGAATCCACCATAAAATCGCCTAGACGATGTTTTGGTTTATGGATTCCTGGTGTATCAATGAAAATCATTTGAGCATCAGGAGTTGTATAAATCCCTTGAATTTTATTTCTAGTTGTTTGAGCTTTATCACTCATAATTGCGATTTTTTGACCAACAACACGATTTAGTAAAGTTGATTTCCCAACATTGGGACGACCTACGATGGCAACAAAGCCAGATTTGTGTTCACTCATTTAAGTTAAATCCTCCGGTGTAAAGGCACCTGGTAACAAACTGCCAACAGTTGTTTCCATTTGATCCCCTTTTTTATTTGTTAATAGGACAAGCATATCAGGTGGGCAAAATTCGGCAATTACTTGACGACAAGCACCACATGGTGAAATAGGTCCTTCTGTATCTCCAGTTACAACTAGGTAACTAAAGTCTCTTTCACCTTCTGAGACAGCTTTAAAAATGGCTGTACGTTCTGCACAATTACTTAATCCGTAAGAGGCATTTTCAATATTACAACCTGTATAACTTTTCCCTTCTTTCGTTACAATTACTGCGCCTACTGGGAATTTTGAGTAAGGGACATACGCTTTTTCTAGCATTTTATTTGCTTGTTGAATCCAAACGGGCATTCGAGTCATCATTCATAAGCTCCTTTAAAAGAATAAATAATATAGTTTAGGTAAAAAAATAATGGCTCCTACAACTAATGCAAAGCTAGCTGTAATCAAAACAGCAGCAGCAGCCATATCTTTGGCCTTTTTTGCTAATGGATGAAACTTCCCATCTGCTGCTAAATCTACCAAGTTTTCTATCACAGTATTCCATATTTCCATTACAATTACAAGGAAAATTACTAAAATCATCCATAACCATTCATACTTACTAAGCTTAAAAAACCACGACACAAAAATGACGAGGACTCCAATAAAAAGATGTACCTTTAAATTTGCTTCTTCTTTATATGCCGTGACAATCCCATCCACTGCATGATAGAAAGATTCCAAGAAATTTTTATTTTTCTCACATCGTTCGTCTCTCTCCTCGAACGCTTTTTTATCCTGCGCATCCTTCTTATCGTTCAAGTCCATAGGCATCTAATATCTCTTTCTGCAAACCAAACATCTCTTCTTCATCCTTAGATTCCATATGATCATAACCATTCAAATGTAAGAAACCATGAAGAGCTAAGAAACCTAATTCTCGATCAAAACTGTGACCATATTCAGAAGCTTGGCTAGCGGTTTTATCAATTGAAATAATAATATCGCCTATATTTCGAGGCATTTTTTCATCTAACAAATCAAAATTAATAGCAATATCCTCTTCAACTTCATCTTCCATTGCAAAACTAATGACATCCGTTGGTGTATCTTTTCCTCGATAATCACGATTAATTACTTGAATACCAGCATCATCGACAAAGGTCACAGACATTTCAGTATCAGCAGGTAAATCTAAATGAGTTCCAGCAAATTCCAACAGAGTCTCCACCAACCTCGTCTGTTCCTCTGTAACTTTTCCTGTTTCATCAAATAAATCTAATTCCATAGTAGGACTTCCTCTCATTGACTATTTTTCTTGTTCTTCTTTTTTTAAACTTGGGTATTCAATCCTAGAATGGAAAGTTCCATTTAAACCTTCGCAAATAGAGTTCTCAACTAGTTTTAATTCACGTAAGGTAATATCACATTCGTCAAATTGACCATCACTGATTCGACTACTAATCAAGTTATGCACAAATTTAGCAATCTCTTCTTTTGTTGGAGCCGCCATTGACCGCACAGCAGCTTCTGCACTATCAGCAATATTAATTACAGCAGCTTCTTTTGTTTGTGGTTTAGGTCCTGGATATCTAAAATCAGCTTCAGTCACAGAATCATCCGTTTCCTTTGCCTTTACATAAAAATACTTCATCAATGTTGTTCCATGATGTTGCGCACAAATATCAATAATGCTTTGAGGCATCTTAGCTCCCTCTAACATTTTAACACCTTCTGTTACATGATTGAAAATTATTTGTTTACTTTCCTCTGGTGCTAGCATATTGTGAGGATTTTCCATTCCAGTAGGCAAATTTTCTACAAAAAAGAATGGATGACGAAGCTTACCAACATCGTGATAATAACAAGCTACCCGAGCAAACATCGAATCTCCACCAATTGCACCAACGGCATTAGCACTTAAATTGGCAACCATTAAACTATGATGATACGTTCCAGGAGCCCGAGTTAGCAACTCTTTCAACAATGGTTGATTCGGATTTGCCAACTCAGTCATTGTTAAAATCGCATTGTCTACAAATAAAACTTCCACATATGGATTCAGCATAATTGCTAAAACATATGAAATCAATCCACTTAACATTCCATAACAAAGAACCATAAGTCCTTCTCTTGAAAAAATTTGAATATTTAGATAGTAAATAAAAGCAATTAAAAATAAACCATTAAAAATAGTCGTCCAAACAAAACTAGTATATAACTGTTTTCGCTGGTTTTTACGACTTAACATTGTTCCCATCATACCACTCAATAAATAAAATAGTGTGATGATGATACTAAAACTAGTTCCAGCATCTTTTATAAAAATAAAAATTGAAAAGGCTGCTAAAAAACCATTAGCGATAATTCCAAAACGTCTAGAGAGGAATAACGTTAATAATAATGGGAATAATGCAGCTGGATAAAGCATGGCTAAATAATTAGCTCCAGCATTTTGAATTAATTGAAGTCCTTTCATTAAAAAGACACCAAAAATAATTAAAAATGAGTACAAGGTAATACAACGACCAAATTCTATTCGTTCTTCTTTTTTTGCACTCCCTAAAAAATAAAGTACTAACGCATGGGTAATAACTAAAATAATTAGGCCAATCATAGGCTGGTAAGAAGTTTGTTTATCTAATAATCCCAATAGTTTCAATTGATGCATAGCATTAGGATCCACAACATGCCCCTCTTGAACAATAACTTGACCTTGTAAAAGTAAAGCTGGTTGAACCCGTTCTTTAGCCTCAACTTTGGCAATTTCAGTGGCTTTTCCATCGTAAATATCATTTTCAACGATACTATTTTCAATTAATAAAGCAACAATTCGTTGGTTAGGTACCGATAAGTCAGTATACTCGAGCTGGTCTTTGGCCGTTTGTCGAATAGCAGATACATTTTCTTTTTTTATTGAGCGTCCCATTTCTTGTTCAACACTTTTAATCGTCGCATCTTTGATTGACTTTAGACTGCTATTATCTGCATCTAATAATTGAATTAAAACCCAATTAGGCAATAAACGAACAAATTCTTCTGCTTGATCATTTGTATTCTTCATTTTCTCACTTAAAATGCTTAAACGTTCTTTTTCTGAAATAGCAGCTACTACGGTTTTATTTGTTTCTACTACTGGCTCAGCTTTCTTTTTTTCCAATTGTCCACTAGCTTCATCGAGTGCTGCAAACAAGAAATTAAGATTCGCTATCTTTGTTGTAGCGATACTCGTATTGTAACGATAAACAGGATTAACGTTCTCCTGTGCTAATTTCTGTGCCTCAATGGTTTTTTCCCGATCTTCTACAGTTGCATTGGCACGAATCGTTTCTTCAGCAACTTGATAGAGTTTTACATCTAATGATCGTGGCAGCACACTATGAAACATAATAACAAAAAGAATGATTGAAAGCAGAACCAGGACAAAAGGAATATACACTCTACCCATTCTTTTTTGTGTTCGTTCTAGCATTCCTTTCATTCTTTCACTCCTTACTCTGTTAAGCTAGATTTCTTTTCATCAAATTCTTTTCTATCTTCACGTTCATAAGCATCAATAATACTAGCAACTACAGGATGTCTTACTACATCACTTGAATCAAATGTTACAAAACCAATCCCTTTAATTCCTTGCAATGTTCGTTCTGCATGAACTAAACCACTTCCAGCCCCACGGGGTAAGTCAATTTGTGTTTTGTCACCATTCACAATCATTTTTGATCCAAAACCTAGACGTGTTAAAAACATCTTCATTTGAGCCGTTGTTGCATTTTGAGCCTCATCTAAGATAACAAATGCATCTTCTAATGTTCGACCACGCATGTAAGCCAACGGCGCAATCTCAATCACACCACGATCCATTAAACGAGTCGTATGCTCTGTACCAAAAACATTATTTAGAGCATCATAAATTGGACGTAAATAGGGATCGACTTTCTCTTTTAAATCCCCAGGTAAAAAGCCTAGCTTTTCACCGGCTTCAACAGCCGGTCTAGTTAAAATAATTTTTTGAACATCACCATTTTTTAAGGCAGCAATTGCCATAACAACAGCCAAATATGTTTTCCCAGTTCCAGCTGGTCCAATCCCAAAAACGATATCATTCTTGCGAAGCGCTTGAACATACTGGCGCTGACCAAAATTTTTCACGCGAATAGGTTTTCCATTACGGTCTTTGCCAATTTCTTCATCGTACATGGCAATAAAATACTCAATTGTACCGCGCTCAGCCATTTTAATAGCACTAACAATATCGGCTTGACCAATTTGAATTCCACGTTTTATTAATTCTTGTAATTGAAGCAAAATTGCTTCAGCATGCTCAACTTGTTCTTCTTCTCCAATTAACTCAATCTTTTCACCACGACTATTAATCACAATCTCTAATGATTCTTCTAGTAATTTTAAATTTTTATCATGAGTACCAAATAATGCAACAGCAATATCGGCATTTTTCAATAGCATTTCTTTGCTTACATCTTCTGATTTGGTCAAACAAGCGACACTCCTTTTTCTTCCCTACTTTTTCATAAGGTTTCACTTAAAATAATAGCATATTTTTAACTTAAAAAGAAGTATTGACTTTTCCCTAACTATTCCTTTCATTTGAAAAGAGGATTTGCTATAACTATTTGAAAAAAACGCTCTAAAATAAGTTCATTTTAGAGTGTTTTTTTTAAATAGAACGTTATTCTTTTCTAGCTACAATAATAAAACGATGTTCTTTTACTACAAAAAAACCTTGGCGTTCAATTATTTTGTGAAGTTTTATTAATTGTGAAAAAGATGTTTCCACTGAAAAATCAGGAAATTCCCACTCAATTCGTTTAGCAAAATATACAAAAGCTGCAACGCTTTTAAATGTGGTAAAAGGAAATTCTTCAAACCCAAGTTCAACAGTAAACCCAGCTGCTTCTATTTCTTGTACCTTCTTAGATAGGAAATTTTCTTGATTTAAGTCTCTTAATTGATTGGGTAAAATGTATTGTGCAATTTCCGAATGATTTAAGCCACCCACTTGTTGAGTAATGAAAACACCTCCCGCTCTTAAAACTCGAGTCACTTCTGAAACATCATAAGCTTCGTGACGATTGATTACACAATCGAAGGAGTCAGCCAAAATAGGTAATTGCTCGTCCGCTGAAACTGGATAAACCGTTATTCCTAAGGGACTTAACTCTCTTTGACAGAGTTCAATATTTGGCGGATAGGCTTCCGTTACACTGGTTAAATAGTACGGATGTTTTAGACCTTTTAAAAAATTCCCATCAGCTGTCCCCATATCTAATAACTGGTCTTTTTGATCTAAATATTTATGCACAATTTTCTGGTAATCCCACATTACTATTCCAGATTGATGAAAATCGGCTATCCGTGAAAAATCCCAGCCGGTTAATTGACTATCTTCTTCTATTTTCCATAATTTTTTTAATTCTATTTCACTATTTTGCATCTGCTATCACTCCATTTTCAAATTTATCTGACTTTGAAAATCAGTTCAGCTTAAGCAAGGTTGCCTATAACTTATTTTTTATAGTTTCCTCAGCGTCAGTCGTTACAAGCCTTACTTATACTGAACTGAGGAGTTCCCGAATTTCATTATCATCATGAAGCCACCTTTGATTTTATTGAATTCAGTATAACATTAGTTCGCTCGCAAGAAAACCCTTACAAACCGAATTTATCTTTTAGTCTATGCACTTTTTATTTCCTTACTAAAAATATATTGATTAAGATATACTATCAATAGCATGTCAGAGATTTAAGTGGAACAAAAAAGAGCATTATAGGAAAAACCTACAATGCTCTTTAAAGTTTTAATTTAATAACTCTTTGACAATTCGATTCACTTCATTGCCATCAGCTTTACCCTTAGTTTCAGGCATTACTGCACTCATCACTTTACCGAAGTCCTTCATAGAAGACGCTTCAACTTGTGTAATAGCATTGCTGACAATTTCTTTAATCTCATCTTCAGAAAGTTGTTTAGGCATATATTTTTCAACAATATCAATTTCAACTTGAGTTTTTTCTACCAAATCATCGCGATCTGCTTTTTTAAACTCAGCTAAAGAATCTCTACGTTGCTTCATTTCACGAGCTAGAATAGTTAATTCTTGATCCTCATTCAATTCAGAGCCTATTTTAATTTGTTCATTTTGTAATGAAGCTTTTAACATACGAACAACGGATAAAGTTTCTTTATCTTTTGCACGCATAGCTGTTTTCATATCTTCATTCAACGTTGTTAGAAGTGACATATTCAGTCTCCTCTCATTTCTTAGTGAAACTTAAAACTAGAATTTACGTTTTCTAGCAGCTTCAGATTTTTTCTTACGCTTCACACTTGGTTTTTCATAGAATTCGCGTTTGCGAGCTTCTTGTAAAGTACCTGTTTTAGAAACGGTACGTTTGAAGCGACGAAGAGCATCATCAAGAGATTCGTTTTTACGAACGACTGTTTTTGACATATTAAATTCCCTCCCTCCGAGCTTATAAAAGTAACCGTTCTTTATTACACAATTAATAAAAAATTGCATAAAGAATAACTGTCCTTCTACATTATATCGAATGAATAAAATTACGTCAATAAAACATTTACAATTCTTATGAAAAACTACAAATTTCTTTAAATTTTCTACAAATAATTTCGTATCTTTTTCACATAAATAAGTAAATTTATACTGCTATAAGGGCATTTCCCTCTCAAATTTCCATCTTTTTATATGAAATAAATTATTTTTATTTATAATGCGGCACAAACCTCACATTTGCCAAATATCTCAAAACGATGACTTTCAATCTCACATCCAGTCAATTGTTCTTCAAAAAAGTTCATTGGACACATATGAATTTCTTTAGTCTTTCCACAAACTGTACAAATAAAATGATGATGATGTCCGGCATGTAAACAACCAAAACGAAACATTTTTTCACCGTTTAATTCTGTTTCTTCTAAAATACTCATCTCAACAAATGTATATAAATTCCGATAAATAGTATCATAACTTAAATTAGGGTATTTTTCCTTTAATGATAATTGAACTTCTTTAGCAGTTAAATATCGATTTTCACTCGCAAATAGAAGCAACATATTTTCTCGTTTATCTGTGTATTTGTAACCATTATCTTTCAATTTTTGAATTGCTTGTTCAACTGCAGTCACACTTCTACCTCCTTTTGATACAAACTCTTTCCATATAGTATACTTACTTTTTTGCTTAAATTCAACTAAACTTACTTAAAATAAGAAGAAATCATATGATACACACATTGCCTAAATAAACATGATTTTTTAATTTAATTCATTGATTTCTATTAATATTACCCATTTTTAGAGTAGATTAATCACATTAATACGTCTTATTGATTTTTTATAGCGTATACTATATAATTGTTTTTAACGAATGGATGACAATTGGGGTGTAAAAATGGAGCTAACAAAACGACAAAAAGAAATTATACAGATTGTTAAAACAGATGAGCCGATTAGCGCAGATAATATTGCAAAGCAATTAAATTTATCAAAGCCCACTTTACGAAGTGACTTAGCTATTCTAACCATGACTGGAATATTAGATGCTCGCCCCAAAGTTGGCTACTTTTTTTCTGGTCAAAACTTTGATCCGCTGTTATTTGATGATTTATACGAAAAGAAAGTTTCAACTATAATGGTTGCTCCCATTACGGTTAAGAAAGAAACTACAGTGAGCGATGCTGTGACGATGCTATTTATGCATGACGTTGGCACATTATATGTAGTTGACAACGATGAGCTACTAGGAGTTATTTCAAGAAAAGATTTATTACGAAGTACCATTTCTAATAGCGACTCCACCCAAATTCCCGTGGCCATGATTATGACTCGAATGCCTAATGTGATTACCACTACTGAAAGCGATCGGATTTTAGATGTTGGGTATAAAATTATTCAGCATGAAGTTGATTCAATTCCTGTAGTAGACGAGGAAAATCCTTTAAAATTAATTGGAAAAATATCCAAAACTGTCGTATTAAAGCATTTTATTGATGAAGCATTGCATTTAAAAAAATAAAATAAGATTTTATGGTTAAAAGGAGTTTTGATTGTATGAGTAAGAATCCCGTTATTTATGTTTTATCTGATTCTATTGGCGAAACTGCCCAAAACGTAGTTTCAGCTGTGTTAGTTCAATTTCCAACATTAAAAATTACGGATATCCGCCGTTACCCATTTATTGAAGATAAAACCATGTTAAATGATATTTTAAACGAAGCGCTAAAAGAAAATGGCGTAATTGTACATACTTTAGTAACTGCAACATTTGTTGAACTTGTTACTAAATTTTGTCAAGAAACCGGCCTCTCTTATGTTGATGTTATGAGTCCATTAACCAATGTGATTCATGCCAAAACAGGCATTGCGCCTAAAGAAGAACCTGGTGCCTTGCATAAACTTGATGAGCATTATTTCAATCGAGTATCTGCGATTGAATTTGCTGTCAAATATGATGATGGTAAAGATCCAAGAAGCTTTTTATTAGCAGATTACATTATTTTAGGTATTTCTCGTACATCGAAAACACCCTTAAGTATGTATTTAGCAAATCGAAACTACAAAGTTGCCAATTTACCTTTGATACCCGAAGCGATTTTACCAAAAGAACTTTTTGAAGTTGATCCTAGTAAAATCATCGGTTTAACGAGTAGTTCTGAAGCCTTAAAAAAAATCAGAACCTCCCGCCTTCGTTCACTTGGTTTAAACGAAGATTCTAGCTATTCAAGTGAAGAGCGAATTTTGGAAGAGCTTACCTATGCAGAGCGAATTTACCATGAGCTTGGCATTAAAGTGATCAATGTAGAGCATCGGGCTATCGAAGAAACAGCCGCTTTAATCTACGAATCTTATTAACTTGTTTGTCCCTCCACCTCGGAGTGCAATATATATTTTCTATACCTCAATGACATAAACACCTCAATTTATGTCAAAAAAACGTTCAGGCCTACCTCCTCAGGGTAGGCCTTATTGTCGTACTTCTTACCACTTCAGTTGCTTAGAAGCAGGATACACAACAACCATGCGCCCTAAGTACTTAAAATTCTTGGTAAGCCCTTTTGTTCTTTCTCCCCGCTACAATATCGCTATCCTCCCTTTTTTTGAACAAAACTAAATGAAAAAAATCTCAAAAATACTCCCAAGCCAAAATCGACATACAACCTTGCTCAATTTAAGTTGCGTCACTTCTCAAATAAGTTATAATAAGATTACAATAACAATTTATTTAGAAGGAGCTTTTTATGAAAAATGAAAAAGAACAGTTTATCTATGTAATCTCAGACTCTGTTGGTGAAACAGCTAATAAATTGACTCAAGCAGCAATGGCTCAATTCCCTGAAAATGAATTCACCGTTTCTCGCTATCCGTTTGTACGTGGCGAAGGAACACTTTTGTCTATTCTTGATAATGCACGTAAAGAAAATGCTATGATTGTCCATACATTGATTACTGATGATTTAAGTACAATTGCTCGTGACTACTGTCAAGAAAATGAATTATTTTGCTTTGATTTATTAAATCCAATGGTAGATGAAATCTTTAAACGAACAGGTACTATCCCAACAAAAGAACCTGGTGCTTTACATCAATTAAATGATAACTATTTTCATCGGATTAGCGCAATTGAATTTGCTGTTAAATATGATGATGGTAAAGATCCAAAGGGATTTTTAGAAGCGGATATCGTTATTCTTGGAGTTTCTAGAACATCTAAAACACCATTGAGTATGTTTTTAGCAAATAAAAATCTTAAAGTAGCTAATTTGCCATTAATTCCAGAATCCCATATCCCAGATCAGCTTTGGAAAGTAAACGCGAAGAAAATTGTTGGATTAACTAATGATCCTGAATTATTAAATTCTATTCGTCGTGAACGGATGATCGCCTATGGCTTAAATCCTGATACAGCATATTCTGACAAAGATCGTATCAACGAAGAACTAGAATTCGCTCAAAATCTTTATGATAAATTAGGTTGTTTAGTGATTAATGTTTCTACCAAATCAATTGAAGAAACGGCAGCTATTATTTTGGAAACATTACAACTTGATGACATGAGTTATGATAACTAAAATTAAAAATGAGAATCCATAAAAGGGTTCTCATTTTTTTATACTTTATTTGTTATCATCTAAATTATTTCGTTTAACAATCACTAGGGCTACTAATAGTACGACAATTGCACCTGATAAAATAAGTGAATTCACTGGACTTCCATGATTCGTAATGATAATTCGGATGACCGCGGTGATGCCGATGTAAATGAAATAATCTAGAGGAAAATGATAGTCCGATTCAAAGTATTTAACTACAAGAGAAATAAATTCAAAATATAAGAAAAATACGAGAATTTCTTGAATTAATGCGTAGTAATCGTGATGACCATTAGCCACAATCATTAGAAATATATAAATGACCTCTTTAGCCAAACAATAAGCTAAAACAATTCCTAATACAACTAAAGCACTATTCAACAACAGACGTAACATTTTTGCAATTCGTGTTATATACTTTTTTCCATCAAAATTCATTTTTCTGGTTCCTTTCTATTCTAGTCCTATTTATATCATAACTTTTTTTTCGATAAATAAACAGAAAAATACTCTAAAAAAGCTAATTTTTCCTTTATTTTATTTCCCGTACCCTGCCCTATTTTAAAATAAGTCGATTTTATTGATAAATAAAAATTAATTTGGCTAATTTTTCCATTGATATCACACAATTCATTTTGAATAATTCATTTTTACAAAAACGGTACATTTCTCTTCAAAAACTTGGTATAATATAATTTAAGCATCGAATTACTAGGAGGAGTTAACTATGAGAAAAGTCTTAATCGTCGAAGATGATAATGATATTAATAAGCTGTTATCTGAATTTTTAATAGCTGAAGGTTATTTTGTAAGATCCGCATTTTCAGGAACAGAAGTTCAATTTTATACAGATCAAACACAATTTGATTTAATTCTTCTAGATTTAATGCTACCCGGAATAAATGGGGAAGAAATCATTCAAGTAATTAGAAGAAATGAACAAACCCCCATCATTGTGATTTCTGCTAAATCAGATAAAGAAACAAAAATTGAAGTATTAAAATCTGGAGCAGATGATTTTGTTACTAAACCATTTGATTTAGATATTCTTTTAGCAAGAATTGAAGCTACATTAAGACGTAGTGTTGCTCAGTCTTCTGAAACAATTTCTGAATTTACTCATAAAGGAATTCTTTTACAAACAGAAAGTCGCAAAGTTTACTTAAATAAACAACCATTAAAGCTAACAAATTTTGAATTTGATATTTTAGCTTTACTTCTTTCAAATCCTAAAAAAGTTTTCACGAAAAGCAATATTTTTGAAAGTGTTTGGCAAGAAGAATCTTTGGTCGGTGATGATGGCACAGTTAGTGTTCATATCAGTCATTTACGAACTAAATTTTCTAAAATCAGTCCCGATAATGCCTATATTGATACTGTCTGGGGAATTGGGTTCAAAATGAATGATGACTAGTTAGATAAAATCATTTATACTACTATCTAAACAGGAGGACTTTCTTTGGATGAATTAGTTTTAGCAACTTATGATTTAGCAAAATACTTTAAAAATGAATTAGTTGTAGATCATGTTTCTTTGACAATTAAACGTGGTGATATTTATGGTTTTGTTGGTCAAAATGGAGCTGGAAAAACAACGACTTTAGAAATGATTGCTGATTTAATTAAGCCAGATTTCGGTAACATTCAGCTATTTAATAGTTTGAACGAATCACAAAAAAGACGTGAAATGAAACGAATGGCGGTTCTAATTGGTGAACCCGTCTACTTTCCAAATCTAACAGCTAAGGAAAACTTAACTTTTTTTTGCTATCAACATGGAATTGCTGAAACCAATATGGTTGATCGAGCGTTGATAAAAATGGGGTTGGATCCATTTGATAAGAAAAAAGCATCCTCCTTTTCTTTAGGTATGAAACAACGGCTTGGCTTAGCTTATATCTTTATGCACCCGGCAGATTTCATTATTTTAGATGAACCAACAAATGGTCTAGATTCTTCAACTATTATTAGTTTACGTAATTTAATCTTGGAATTAAATCAAAAATATCAAGTTACTTTTTTGATTACTAGCCATCTGTTAGCTGAGCTTGAAACAATTGCAACTAAATATGGTTTTATTTATCGTGGGCGTCTAATTGAAGAAATTAATCAGCAAACACTAGTAGAAAAACTGCAACCACGAATTCACATTGTTCCTGCAGACATCGAAAAAGTGATTGTTTTACTAGAAACTTTGGTAGATTCAGCTGATTTTGAAGTTCTATCCTTGGGGAAAATCGTTGTAAAATCTGATAAAACCAACTTGGAGGAATTAAGTTTATTATTCTATAATGAACAGTTATATATTAAAGAAATCTATGAAGAAAAACCAACTTTGGAACATTATTTTAATCATCTTATGCAAGAAGAACAGAGAAAGGAGGAGTAACTTGTGTGGCTCCTAATTAAGTCTGATTTTTATCGTTATACACGAGGGAAAAAATGGATTGGATTATTAATTACTCTCTTTGTTATTTCATTAATCAGTATTATCAGTTACTATTACATGCCCGTTTTACTTGATTCTATATCTGATCCAAATGATCCTGCTTTAGATTCCCAAACCCTTGAAGAAAGTCAAGAAATTCGCCGTGAAATCAGAGAAGGTACGGTTCCAGTTTATTTGAAAGTTGCTGGTGGCAATACACTTTGGGTAGTCTTAGTTATTATTTTAGTTAGCGTAAACTTTTTAGTCACTGATTTCAAATCGTCTATCTTTAAGATTAGCTTTTCTTTTGGAATTTCTCGATGGCAAATTTATCTAGCTAAATATTTATTTGGTGTTTTAAGCATTCTCTTAATTTTAAGCTTTTATCATCTAACTTCATTAGTTCTTAGTTGCCTTCTTTTTAAAATTAAAGAATCTTTTTTCTATTATTTATTTAGAACTATCCAAGTGATCATCATTCAACTCCCCTTACTTTTAGCAGTTTTTGCAGTGTGTATGGGCTGGGTTTACTTGTTGAAAAGCAAGTTGAAAATCTATGGTGTTATTTTCATTGGTGCTCTGCTTTTACTACCCATTCAAATGAAGTTAGCAGAATACTTTCCAAAATCTATTAATGTTCTGGACCGGTTTAAAATCCTTTCAAATATTGGGAAAATTGGGAATTGGGAAAATCATTCTTTCGATTATTTTGCTTCAAATCTAATCGTATTTGTTTTCTACAGTTTAATTTTCTTAACAATTGGTTGGATTAGCTTTAAAAAATATGATGTTAGTTCTTAAAACTTCTAAAAGAAAGGTATACTAATGAATTATATTGTTATTTTTATTTTAGGAATAGTTATAGGTTCCGTAGTTTTTAGTTATTTTATGAGAAAACAAATCAATCAATTAAGCCTCTCTCTAAAAACAATTGCAACCCGCAGCACGAATGAACGTTTGCGCTTAACTTCTGGACAGAAAGAATTAGCCGAGTTGATTCGCCAAATTAATCAACAATTGGATAAAGAACAAGAGGCTCGTTTATTAATCGATGAAGAGGCGCTTTTATTGAAGCAAGCTATGACGAATATGTCCCATGATCTCAGAACCCCACTTACTTCAATTTTAGGTTATTTAAAATTAGCTGAAAAAAAAAATACCAGTTTGGAAGAACAACAACGTTATTTAGATGTTGTAAAAAGTAAAACCATTAATTTACAATATCTAATCGAGCAATTCTTTGAGCTATCACGGATTGAATCAAAGATTTTAGAAGTATCTACTGTACAGATTGAAGTTACAACGATTCTTCAAGATGTTTTAGCAAGCTATTATGAAGACTTTATCCAAAAACAGATTGTACCCAACATTAAGATTCCAGAGCATTTAGTCTGGGCTATTGGTGATACTGAAGCATTGCGACGTATCTTCAATAACCTTTTACAAAATATGTTAAAGCACAACGCATCTAGTGTTTTCATTTCTATAGAAGAAAATTTCAGTAAAGAAAAAGTTACGTTTATTCTTAAAAATCATGCAGATAATTTAAAACAAGAAGATATTTCGCAACTATTTAATCGCTTTTATACTGCAGATCGTATGCGCAGTGGACAAAATACCGGTTTAGGCCTAACGATTGTTAAAGAATTAGTTACAAAAATGAATGGTGAAATCTTCGCTAGTTTAGAGGAACAAAATTTAGTTATTCAAATTGATCTTTTAATGAAAAATAGTTATCCAATTCTAAAATAAAAAATCGTTCATGTAAAGGAACTAGGTTTGAATCACCTAGCCTTACCGAACGATTTTTATTTACTTAAAAAGCACCGCCGCCAGAACCACCACCAAAGCCACCTGATGAGCCACCACTAAAGCCGCCACCTGTTCCATCAGTGCTACTAGCATTAGATACTGCGCTACCCATTGCGTTGTTAAAGCTACTTTCAAAGCTAGTACTAATACTACTTCCCAAATTTGTTCCAAAAAATGGATTGTATAGATAATAAGAACCAACATACATTGTTGTCAACTCTTCTTGTGGAAATTGAAGAGCCAAAGCATTAATAACTTCTGTAGAAACATCCAAAGAAATAGCATAAACTAAAAAATGATCCCATAAAACTAATGATCCAACGTCTGCCATTTTTAAATTACTGACATCTTGAAGCATGGATTTAAACGCTTCCCACTCTCTAACTGCAGTTTCTCCTTTTAATGTTCGGATTGGAAAGAATCCAATCCATTGCACACCACTCATTATCAAAAGAATAAACATCGCCACAATTGCCCATGGATAGACGCCATTCATAATGTTCATTGCAATATTTCCACATACAAATAAGGCAAGCAATACTCCGTGATAAAAGAGTACGAAGTTTTTAGCTTTTTGATCAGTTTGTGAATAATAGCCTTTTTGATCAGCTGAAATTTTAACCATATCTTGCCATTTTTGATAGTTTTTCATAAATTTTTTAGCTTTTTTTTGATCTTTTTTTCCAAAATTTTCGATTTCATTTAAAGTAACCGATTCACCATTTCCTATATCATCAATTAGCCATTTTATTAAATAGGCTTCATGAGTGAGTAATATAATTTCTTTAGGATTTTTTATTTTCTGAATAAGATACGTTGTTTTAGATTTTGTTTTCCCTAATGTAGTTGTCAATGACATTTCAATTTCCTTAAGGGTTAGTTGTTTTTTACGTACTAAATCCATCAAAGTCGATGTAATCTCAACCGTTCTTGGTTTCTTATGTTTAGTTGCGCTATACATGACTGCTGGTGTGATGTCTTCGGGAATATCATAGAGATGTTCTGGAATGTGCAACTCCTTAAACAAATTTTTTGCTGCTACTTTACGACCATGGTAGGATCCCCAAATGGCCACTACTGCAAAAACCACTGTTAGAACAATTGCAAACCACATTGCATTTTGGCGTCTTTGATTCGCTTTTTCAGCTTCAACTTTTTCAGCCGCCATGATTTTTGCTAGTCTCTTTTCAGATTTTATATTAGAATTATTTTGAGTGATACTTATAGGAAAAACTAATCGTGCTTCTACAAAAGTATTACTTGGATTACTATCCATAGTAAGCAGTACCTTTTGATTGTCTTCCAAACTAATTTTCCCATTTAAACTTCCATGGGCCCACGCTCTTAATTTTCCATCCTCTACTTTTTTAGGGAGTTTAATAGTAACGCTGATATTGCGCAACACATCTTCCCATCCTGCTCCAATTATGCGTCTATTAAATTCAGCAGTATCCGCGTAGTTGGTGACTACATCTGGAATGGTATAACGATAAACTACAGTTTTTTTCTCATTATTTGCCTTTTGAAAGACTTTAATCTTTAGATAGTTGCCTTCCCTAGTCAGTTGGTAACTTCCTGTTTTGCCAGAATTATTTTCACTAAAAGGCTTGGATTCTTTACCTGTTGCATCTTTTATACTTACTTCTAAATTCGTAACATCTTTAATTCCCTTTAAATCTAGATTATAAAATACACCATTAAAATCCCCATCAAAATCATAAGTAATTGCTTCTTGAAAACGTCCGCTACCATCTTCTTGTAAATCAACATTGGCTTTATAGTCATCAATAACATAATCCCCCGCGGCAAATGCTATTGGCACCTTAAAAATAATCATTCCCAAAACAAGCACCAATAAACTCACTAAATATTTTTTCATTTTCCTTCCCCTCCTAATTTAGTTACTATAAACAAACAGTAGACAAAACCACTAACGTTTTGCCTACATTATTAATGATTTAAAAGCCAACCTGATTTAAAATATCTTCAATTAAGTTAGGATTAAATTTTTGCTCATTGAACATTTTAATCTCATAACCATAAGGAGCCTTTTTATCTTTTTTGTCCTCTCCAACATAAGGTGTTTCTAAAATCTTAGCTAGATCAGTTAACTTAGAATGATGAACAACACCATTTAGCGCATCAAATCCAATTGTACCAAAGCCAATATTAGCATGACGATCTTTGTGACTTCCTTGAGGGTTTTTAGAATCATTTACATGGATAACTTTTAAACGATCCAAACCAATAATTTTATCAAATTCTTCTAAAACACCATCAAAATCTTCACGAACATTATAGCCAGCATCATTGATATGACAAGTATCTAAAGTGACAGATAACTTTTCATTTAAGGTTACTCCTTCAATAATTTGAGCTAGTTCTTCAAATGTACGACCAATCTCTGTTCCTTTGCCAGCCATTGTTTCTAGGGCAATCTGAGCCGTTTGATCTTTAGTCAAAACTTCATTCAAACCTTTTATAATCTGAGCAATACCAGCGTCTGCTCCTGCTCCAACATGGGCTCCAGGATGCATTGTAATTTGTTTTGCTCCTAATGCTTGAGAACGAACAATCTCTTCACGTAAAAATTGCGTTGCAAAACCAAAATTCTCAGGCTTGATTGTATTTCCTAAGTTAATAATATACGGTGCATGAACAACAATATTTCCTAAATTGTGTTCCTGCATAAAAGCTTCACCTTCAGGAATATTCATGTCCTCAATTGCTTTACGACGTGTATTTTGTGGTGCTCCTGTATAAATCATAAATGTATTTGCTTGATAGCTAGCTGCTTCCTCTGCTGCTCCTAACAGCATTTTTTTCCCACTCATTGAAACGTGACTTCCGATTAAAACCATTCTCATTCGCCTCTTTCTCTTTTAACATGTTCCCTTCTAATTGTATGTGAAATTACCTAAAAGTACAAATAAATTATTGGCAAATTCAAAAATTAGCGCTACAATAAAGAAAATAATGGAAATGAGGTCTTCATTTGAATCAAACTATCGATACTATTTTAAACCATCGCAGTATTCGTAAATTTAAAGATACGGCTTTAGAAAAGGAACAAATTGAACTTTTAGTTCAAGCTGCGCAACACACATCTTCTAGTAATTTTTTACAAAATTATTCGATTATAGGTATAACTGATCAAAAAAAGAAAGCACAATTAGCAAAGATTGGCAATCAACCATATATTGCTGAGTCTGGGCATTTATTTGTAATGGTTGCAGATTTACATCGAAATGAAGCCATTGCTAAAGAATTCGAGAAGGATACCTCTGTTCTGCAATCTGCTGATCGCTATTTAGTTGCTCATACAGATGCAGTATTGGCCGCTCAAACCATTCTAATTGCGGCTGAAAGTATGGGATTAGGTGGCGTTTTTCTTGGAAGTTTGTTAAATAATGCCGCTGAAGTAATCTCAATTTTAGAATTGCCTACACATACCTTCCCAGTATTAGGTATCGCTGTTGGGTATCCTGATCAAGAACCACAATTAAAACCACGATTGCCTATGGAACAAATTTATCATGAAAATACCTATAACATTCAACCACAACCTGTTGATAGTTTAAAAGAATATGATGCAACTGTTAGTGAGTACTATGACTTACGAAATGCTAACACACGAATTGATACATTTACTAATCAAGCAGCTAAAAGTATGGATGCTAAAAATCCAACTCGCATGAGACTATTAGAATTTCTTCATCAACAAGATTTATTCAAATCCTAAAAAAATAACCCCTGCATCGCTTAATTATTGGCGATGTGAGGGTTATTTTTTATGCTGCTTCTAACTTACTTGCTTTTACTAGATTTTCTGAAACAACAGAAGTATCTGATAATAAATCACCGACATGTTGTTTTTGAGGTGTAAATAATAACACTAAATACAAGCCTTGAAATAAATTAAATCCTGCTATATTCACGCTTAATATATAACGACAAAAGCCTTCGCGAATAATAACTGTTCCCCAGCTTAATTTTTCCTCTTTAAAGCAAACTACTCGTAAGCCGAAAATCATTTTCCCAACTGTTTGTCCGTTGGTTAACTTTGTTATTAAGATAAAATACAGCAGATATACACCTAAGTGAGCTAATGAATAGTAACTAAAACTCCCAGTATCTTTTGGGAGCTGAAAAGCTGTGAACATATTGTTAACGGCCATTCTTCCGATACTTTGAATTACAACTAAATCCACTAAATACGCAAATAAACGCAACCAAAAACCCGCATAAAAATAATTAGGATAGCGATGAAATGGTCGCTTTTCCAAATCATCATTCACTTGCTTTTCTTGCCAATACTGACGTCTCATTTCAGGCGTAAGATGCTCAGGAGCAATTTTTTCTGTATTCTGAATAGGAACTTCTTCTACTTGAGTTTCAGTCTCAACCTTTTCATTTTCTTGATTGAGGAGTTGAAGCTCTAACTCATCTTTCGCCAATTCTTCTTTAAATTCATCCACTTGAAATTGACGAGTTTCAGAATAAGTCTCATCTTCCTCAGCTGGGCTTGGAATTTTGATTCTTCCTGATTGTGTATTTTCGGTAAAATCGATCTTTTTATTTAAAAAGTCTTTAGACATTTACTCACCTCCATACAAGTACATCATTTTAGGTGAATCCACCGTACCAAATTTTTCTAGTAAATTGCTTAATTCTGAAACTGTATTTTTTTCTGGTGCCAAAACTTGGCTTGCTTTCGAGAAAAATAGATTAGATAATGAAGAACTTGTTGTTTGATACTCAAAAACTTGTCCATCTTCTAATTTATAATCTTTTTGAATCGCTTTGATGACATCTTCTTTATAACCAATCTCATCTACTAAGCCAACTGATTTAGCTTGAGCTCCATCATAAATTCGACCATCCGCCAGTTCTCTTGCTCGTTTTTCATCCATATTTCGACCAGTAGCTACTACGTTTACAAAACGACCATAAGAATCATCAATCATTGTTTGTAATATAGCACGATCTCCATCTGTCATTGCTCTTGATTGAGACATAATATCTTTATATTGACCACTTTTAATTGTTGTATCGCTAATTCCAAGTTTTTCATACAAGCCACTGTAATTTAACCCTGACATGATTACTCCAATTGAACCTGTTAAAGTTTCTTCCGTTGCAAAAATCTTATCAGCATTGGCTGAAATATAGTATCCACCGCTTGCTGCCATATTTTGCATTGAAACATATAATGGTTTTTTCGTTTTTGTTTTGATTTCAACTAATTTATCTTTAATCTCAGCACTTTCAAAGGTTCCACCACCAGGTGAATTGACGACTAAAACAATTCCTTTGACGTCATCATCATCTTCTACTAATTGTAGTTGGTTCATAAAATCAGCATGATTGTATCCACCACTTGAAAAAATTCCACTTGTGCCTCCATCTAAAATAGCTCCATCTACTGTCAAAACAACCACACTTTTATTAGCAGCTCCTGCTTGGCTAATATTTTTAGAAACAGCTTGTTCACCAAGCAACATACTATAAGTATCTCCAAGAGTTGTTGATTCCTTATCCTCTTTTTTAGCCAAATTCACTGCATAACTAGATGCTAAAGATACAACTAACAACCCCACTGCAATTCCAACTGCAGCCCATCTTTTTTTATTCATTTAAACTTCCTCCTTTTACCTTATTGCTTCTATTTCTTTACGATAAATTTCAATTAAAAATGAATTTATCTTTTGTTTCCTCTATATTATTTATATAAGAAAAGTATACCTGTTATCGAACTCTTTTTGCAACTAATTACTTAATTTTCCATGAATTTTAAATTTATAAAAAAAACTTACAAGCAAAATCTCTTTACTTGTAAGTTTTAATTGTTAAAATTTAGTCTTCTTCACTGTCAATTTCTTCTTCAACTCGAGTTGTTTCAATTGATAGTTCGTCCAATTGTGCAGGGCTCACTAAACTTGGTGCTGCTGTTAACGGATCAGATGCACGACCATTTTTAGGGAAAGCAATGACTTCACGAATATTTTCTTTACCTGCTAATAACATAGCAAAACGATCTAGTCCTAAGGCAATTCCACCATGTGGTGGGAAGCCATATTCTAATGCTTCCAATAAGAAACCAAATTGTTCTTCTGCCGATTCTTTTGTAAACCCTAATGCTTCAAACATTTTTTCTTGTAACTCACGAGTATGAATTCTAAGTGACCCGCCACCTAATTCGTAACCATTCAATACAATATCATAGGCCTGTGCATAAACATTGCCAGGGTCTGTTGTCAATAATTCAATATCTGATTCTTTTGGCATAGTAAAAGGATGATGGGCCGATGTATAACGACCATTTTCTTCATCATATTCTAGTAAAGGCCAATTAACTACCCATAAAAAGGCAAATTTTGATTCATCAATTAATTCTAATTCTTTTCCTAATTTCATTCTTAAAGCACCTAAAGCATCTGCAACTACAGATTTTTTATCTGCTACAAATAGTAATAGATCGCCTGGTTCAGCAGCTAAACGGTCAATTAAGGCTTCACTATCCTCTGCAAAGAATTTAGCAATTGGTCCTTTTAGTCCATCTTCTTCAACTTTTAACCAGGCTAATCCTTTGGCACCATATACGCCAACAAATTCACCTAAGGCATCAATTTCCTTACGAGAATAACGACTTGCTGCACCTTTAGCGTTGATAGCTTTCACTTCACCACCACTAGCGACTGCTCCACTGAATACTTTAAAACTTGAATCTGCAACAATATCGCTTAATTGAGTTAATTCTAAACCAAAACGTACATCTGGCTTGTCACTTCCATAACGGCTGATTGCTTCATCATAATCCATACGTGGTAATGGCAATTGAAGCTCAACATTCTTCACTTCTTTCATAACTTTTGCCAATAAGCCTTCTGTCATTGTTTGAATTTCTTCAGCATCAATAAAACTTGTTTCAATATCGACTTGAGTAAACTCAGGCTGACGGTCACCACGTAAATCTTCATCACGGAAACAACGAACGATTTGGTAATAACGATCAAATCCAGCGCCCATTAATAACTGTTTAAATAATTGTGGCGATTGTGGCAATGCATAAAAATGACCTGGATGAACACGTGAAGGAACTAAATAATCACGAGCCCCTTCTGGCGTTGATTTGGTCATATATGGCGTTTCAATATCAATAAAGCCATCATTATCTAAATAATTACGGATTG
Organism: Carnobacterium gallinarum DSM 4847; assembly: GCF_000744375.1. NCBI lineage: Bacteria > Bacillati > Bacillota > Bacilli > Lactobacillales > Carnobacteriaceae > Carnobacterium > Carnobacterium gallinarum. The sequence goes on from NZ_JQLU01000004.1 coordinate 414,752, forward strand.
ATTTTGTAATTCCATGACGCATCATTAAACTTTTTGCCATTTCAGGACGTCTTAAGTCTAAATAACGATACTCTAAACGTTTTTCATCAGATACATTGACACCATCTTCAATGTAAAAGGGTGTTGTTTTTGCTTTATTTAAAATAGTTAGTTTAGTTGCTTCGATTTCGACTTTACCTGTAGCAATATTTTGATTGATTACTGCAGCATCACGTAAAACAACCTTCCCAGTTACTTCAATCACATATTCACTACGAACTGTTTCCGCAATTTCTAATGCTTCTTTTGAAAAAGTTGGATTAAACACAACTTGAACAATTCCTTCACGGTCACGTAAATCAATAAAGATTAAGCCCCCTAAATCTCGTCTTTTTTGTACCCATCCTTTTAATGTCACTTCTTGTTCTAATAACGCTTCTGATACTTGACCAGCGTAACTTGTACGTTTTCCCATAGTTATTCCAACCCCTTTAGTTTAATCTTCTTTATTGAAAAAATCGTTAAATGCAGTCATATCCGTTGTTTGCAAATTGTAGACTTTATCGAAGTTTTTATATAATTCTTTCATAGAAATTGTTTCTTGTTTCCCAGTTTTCATCACTTTAAAATTAGCCGTTTGACTCTCTAACTCAGCTTCACCAATTGTAATAACTACTTTAGCGTTTAATTTTGTTGCTGATTTAAATTGTCCTTTGGCTTTACGATTCAAATAATCACGTTCTGCAGAAAAACCAAATTCACGAATCGCTTGAACTAATTTTAACGTTTCAATATTTGATTCTTCTCCTAGACCAACTACATAAACATCTAATTCGTTGATGTTTGGAATTTCAACATTTTCCGCATCTAATGCAATCAAAACACGTTCTAATCCCATACCGAAGCCGAAACCAGGTGTTTCAGGACCGCCTACTTCTTCAACTAAACCATTGTATCGTCCACCAGCACAAAGAGTCGTAATCGCACCAAAACCTTCGGCATCACTCATAATTTCAAAAATAGTGTGATTGTAATAATCTAAACCACGTACCATCGTTGAATCAACTTCATAGGGAATCTCTAAGGCTTCCAACATTGTTTTAACCATCTCAAAATGTTGTAATGATTCCTCATTTAAGAAGTCTAAAATAGATGGAGCATCTTTCACAATCTCACGATCACCTTTATCTTTACTATCTAACACTCGTAATGGATTTTTATGCAAACGAGCTTTTGAATCTGTACTTAATTGTTCTGTAAATGGTTCTAAATAGGCGATTAAAGCTGAACGATAGGTATCACGACTAGTTATATCTCCAAGTGAATTAATCACCAATTTAAATTCTTTTAAACCATATTGATGAAATAAATCCATTGCTAATGCCATTGTTTCTACATCTGTTGCTGGATTATTGCTACCGAAGACTTCTACGCCTAATTGATGAAATTGACGTTGACGTCCGCCTTGTGGGCGTTCATAGCGAAACATTGGTCCCATGTAGTACACTTTGTAAGGTGCATTAAATTCTGGTCCAAATAGTTTATTTTCAACATAAGCACGGACGATAGACGCTGTACCTTCTGGGCGCAAAGCCATACGGCGATTTTTTTTATCTAAGAAATCATACATTTCTTTAGAAACGATATCGCTTGTTTCTCCAACCCCACGAGAAAATAAATCGTAGCTTTCAAATATTGGTGTTCGCATTTCATGGAATTGATAATCTGACATCACCATTCTTGAAATTTCCTCTATATATTGCCATTTTTCTGATTGGCCTGGAAGAATATCGATTGTTCCTTTTGGTTTTTGAATTGCCATTCTGTTGAACACTCCTTTATTTTTGGTTTATCCGCTAGTTTTAAAGTTAAAAATAAAAAAACTCGTCCCTATTCTGTTAAGAATAAGGACGAGTATAAGTTATTAGACCGTGGTACCACCTTTGTTTGAAAGCAATAAAAGCTTTCCTCAACGATTAACGCTCGTAACGTAACAGCTTTGCACTGTTAATCCTCCAGAGTGTCCTTCACTATTTTTAATGGGAATCACTCTCAGCCACGATGATTCTCTCTAGTCTACATTAAAACAATACCTACTATCTCTTTCATTGGATATTACTATTAGATTATCTACAAGATTACAAGAAATTCTACACAAAGTCAATAGCTTGTGCTAGAATTCCCAAATAAATCACATCACTGATTATCCCTAAAAGTAATTAATTTCAGGATTTAGCTCTATATTAAATAACATTTCCTAAGCTAAAGAGAACTTTTTTTAAGAAAAATAACAAATTTATGATTCTATAATTGCTAAATCTAACTAATTATTGCTATAATTGAAGGGAGACTGATTTTAAATTAAGTCTAGATAAAATTTACCTAAGCTTCTTGTTGGTAAATTCTATAATATCTTTGATAATAGAAAGTAGTGAATTACTAGATGATCCCAAAAACCCTACCTGATAAACACAAAAAATCCTTTTTAATTTTCTTTATTGTTTTACTTGGCTTAACTATTTTCGCCACAGTTGCATTAGCTAATTTTAGTACAATTAAAGTGGATGCTGCTGTTGTAAATGTTCGGACCGGTCCAGGACTTTCCTATGACGTCATGAGTCAAGTTGGAGCGGGCGACACAGTCAATGTATTAGAAACCAAGAACGAATGGTATAAAGTTCGTTTAAGCAATGATAAAATCGGCTGGGTGGCGAGCTGGTTAGTCAATAATACTGAAATCAGTGCTGCTACAAATACAGTTGGAACTATCACAGGTGAACAAATTAACGTACGTAGTGAAAACAATGAAAATGCTGCTATTCTTGGCGCTGTGGTAAAAGGAACTGAATTAACTGTGCTTTTCCAAGAAAATGGTTGGACTCAAGTTCAATACAACCAACAAGTAGCTTGGGTAAGCTCTAAATTCATTGAAGTAAAAGCTGCTTCTGTTCAACAAGCACCGACTACTGTTGCTACTGCAAATGATAAGAATGCTAATATTCAAACAATTTCAATCAGAACTGAATGGACACGCATTCGTAATGGTCCATCTACAAATAACCAAGTTGTCATGACGGCTAGTCAAGGTCAGAATTTTAGTTATATTGGCACTGAAGGTGATTGGTATCATGTCCGTTCTACTAATGGAACCGAAGGCTATGTAGCCAATTGGTTAGTCGATTTATCTGCTAGTGCAAAAACAGCACCTGCTGCTCAAGTAACTTCTTTATCTGAAGCAACTATTGTCATTGATCCTGGACATGGTGGAAGTGACCCTGGGGCTGAAGGTTCTAATTACTATGAAAGCGAGATTACCTTAAGCACTGCGAAAATATTAGCACAACAACTGGAACAATCTGGTGCCAACGTAATTTTAACTCGTACATCTGATGCAGATGTTAGTCTTTCTAATCGAGCTTACATGAGCAATCAAGCAAAAGCGGATGTCTTTATAAGTATTCATTATGATTCAACACCTAGCCCTAATCAAGGTAGTGGGACAACAACTTATTACTACAGTGATAAAAATAAAGACTTAGCTAAATCAATAAATAACGCTTTAGCAAAAGGTCCTTTACCAAATAATGGGTATCGGTTTGGTGATCATCAAGTAACTCGTGAAAACACACAACCTGCTGTTTTATTGGAAATGGGTTACGTAAATAATTCAACAGATAGTTCATTAATTACAACAAAAGGCTATCAACAAACAATGGCAACCAACATTGTCAACGCATTAAATAACTACTTTAGCAAATAAAAAAAAATCCCATTCTACTTGATTCCGTAGAATGGGATTTTTTAATGATCCAATTTAAATTAGTTAACTAGCAAGATTCCTTCAACTTCCTCTGGAGAAATTCCTTTTGCCCGAATCATTTGTATTACTAAAAGTGGCAGTCTCTATTCTTTTAGCAGTTAAATTGGCTCCAAATAGTTTTGCTTCAGTAAATTCCGCATACGCTATATCAGCATTTTTAAAATTTTCATTTTCTAAATCTGCCATTTTAAAAGTGGCTTCGCTTCTTCAAAATTAGTTCCTGTTGAATTTGCATAACTAAAAGAAGCTGCTATTACAGCAGCTTGATAAAAAACACTGAATTTAATTGGTAAAATCAAGTTCACTAAATCATTGATTTGTACACTTTGTTTTAAATTTCCATATGTTATTTTCATTATTTACAGCCATCTACTTTATCTCCAAATATACTAACTAGAAACTCATCCCAACACTAAAAAATAGTCGCATGTCTTCAAACTAAATAATTAACGATTCTGACTATCTAAAATAACCGTCACGGGTCCGTCATTTATTAGGGAAACTTGCATATCACCACCGAATTCTCCAGTCGCAACCGTAAAGCCTAAGTCACGAAAACCTTGATTTAATGCTTCATATAATGGAATGGCTAGTTCTGGTCTGGCTGCTTTGATAAAACTTGGGCGATTGCCTTTTTTAGTGTCTGCAAATAAAGTGAATTGAGAAATCGATAATATCTGACCTTGTACTTGTTCTAAAGACAGATTCATTTTTCCATCCTTATCATCAAATATACGCATCTTACTGACTTTTCCAAGGATGTAATCCACGTCTTCTTGAGTATCTGCCTCATTAATTCCAACTAATAAGACAAAACCATGACTAATTTCACCAATTACTTGATTTTCAACTGAGACACTTGCTTTTTTACTTTTTTGAATAACAACTTTCATTTTTGAAACTCCTTTACTTTTTCTAGTCTATAGAAAAACAGGCAGTTCCTAAATTCACTGCCTGTTTTGTTTACAATTCTTATGAAGTCATTCGACGAACGCTATAAACTTCTGGAATAGTTTTGATTTTATCGACAATTTTTTCTAATTGATTCAGATTTTGAATTCCAATAGTTAAGGTGATCGTCGCCATTTTATTATTGTCAACTTTCCCATTTACACTGGTTAAATTGCGTGTCATGCTATTCACAACTTGCAAGACTTCGTTTAACAACCCTGTTCGATTGTATCCCTCAACTTGAAGTTCTGCATCATATTCTTGACCTTTAGAAGCTGCGTCTTCCCACTCTACATCAATTAAACGATTCTCAATATCATCGGCACCTTTAATATTCGGACAGTCTTCACGATGAATTGAAATTCCCCGCCCTTTGGTAATATACCCAACAATTTTATCCCCTGGAACTGGGCTACAACAGCGACTAATCCGAACCAACAGATTATCTACCCCTTGAATGACAATACCGCCTTCATGACGAACTTTCATTTTCTCAGGCTTTTTATCATTTTTCTTTTCAATGGTTTCCATTGTTTGAGTTTCTTTTTCTCGTTCACGACGCGCTTTTTCAGTTAAGCGATTGGCAATAATTAAAGCCGTCAATTCACCATAGCCAACAGCTGCAAATAAATCATCTTCCGTCGTAAAATTAAACCGTTCTAACAATTCTTTGATTGCTGTTTTTGTTATGAAATCTTTAGGAGCAAATTGCATCTCTTGTAATTGTTTTTCAATCATATCTTTGCCTTTTTCAATATTTATATCACGATCTTGCAATTTGAAAAAGCGTTTAATTTTATTTTTTGCTTTACTTGTTGAAACGAGATTAATCCAGTCACGGCTTGGTCCAAATGAATTTGGTGAAGTCATTACGTCAACAATATCACCATTTTTCAGTTTGTAATTCAAAGGAACTATCTTTCCATTGACTTTAGCTCCAATCGTTTTATTACCGATTTCAGTATGAATATTAAAAGCAAAATCTAAAGGTCCTGCTCCAGATGGTAATTCACTAACGTCCCCTTTTGGAGTAAATACATAAACTTTATCTTTAAAAATATCTTCTTTGACACTTTCCATAAAATCACTAGCATCATTCGATTCATCTTGTAATTCGATAATATCTCTAAACCAGCTTAATTTCGTTCCAACGGCATCATTATTTTCAACTTTTTTAGTAATGCCCTCCTTATATGCCCAGTGAGCAGCAACCCCAAATTCGGCAACTTCATGCATTTCAAACGTTCGGATTTGAACTTCAACAGGATTTCCTCTTGGTCCAATTACAGTTGTGTGAATCGATTGATACATATTGGCTTTTGGCATGGCAATGTAATCTTTAAACCGTCCCGGCATTGGTTTCCATCTAGTATGGATTGCCCCTAAAACTGCATAACAATCTTTGATAGAATCGACCATTACCCGAATCGCTAAAAGATCATAAATTTCATTAAACTGCTTTTTTTGATCCTTCATTTTACGATAAATGGAATAAATATGTTTTGGACGTCCATAAATTTCTGCTTTTAATTTTAATTCATCTACTGATTGTTGAATTTTATCAATTGAATCAGCGATATAAGCTTCACGTTCCTCGCGTTTAGAATTCATTAAATGAACTATGCGATAATATTGTTGTGGATTTAAATAACGAAGAGAAGTATCCTCTAGTTCCCATTTAATCCGGCTCATCCCTAAACGATGTGCTAACGGCGCATAAATTTCTAACGTTTCATTCGCGATCCGACGTTGCTTGTCTGCTCGATGATGTTTTAATGTCCGTAAGTTATGCAAACGGTCAGCTAGCTTCACCATAATTACACGTAAATCTTGCGCCATCGCTAATAACATTTTCCGATGATTCTCTGCTTGTTGTTCTTCGTGGGATTTGTATTTAATCTTCCCTAACTTTGTTACGCCATCTACTAACATCGCCACTTCTGGTGAAAACTCTTTAGCAATATCAGCTAATGTACGATCTGTATCTTCCACAACATCGTGAAGAAAACCTGTAGCAACTGTTGCAGGATCCATTTTTAACTCTGCTAAAATTGCTGCCACTTGAATAGGATGAATAATATATTCTTCTCCTGATTTACGGTATTGACCTTCGTGGGCCTTAGTTGCGTAATCACAGGCTTTTTTTATAAAGGCAACATGCTCGCTGTTCATATAAGTTGACGTTAATGCAACAACTTCTCCAGCAGAATAATTTTTATTTTTTGGCATAAGGTCACCTTCTTTCTATTAAAGTATAATTATTTTTTACGGTTTCAGCCTTTTAAGTAGTTTATTCACAGCACTTAAAAAGAAAAAATATTTAGTTCATTAAAATTGAAAAAATAAGCACCCAAAATCGAGTGCTTTTTCTTGATACACTTTGTTTTATTATAACTTTTCTAGTCTATAATTTCAAACAGAAAAATTAGCTACTCATATTCTATTCCTAATAATGGTGCCGGATCAACAACTGCACCCATACCACCCATTAACGTTGTTCGGACTTCAAAATGTAAGTGCGCACCATCTGATTGTCCTGTAGCGCCAACTTTCCCAATAACTTGACCTATTTCAACCTGTTCGCCGACTTTTACAAGTAATTCCGATTGATGGGCATACAGCGTCCATGTCCCATTAGTATGACGCAACAAAACAACTTTACCATAACCCTCAAAAGATGCGCCATCCTCTTGTGCGATAACTACTTCTCCAGCCATAGCTGCATGAATCTTTGTTCCTATTGCTGAGGCAAAATCAATACCTTTATGGAAACCATTGCTATCATATCCAGTTCGCACACCAAATTTTGATGAAACAGGATCCGTAACAGGTAACTTAAAACCAAATTGAAGAGCGGTTTGTTGTGTGTCCTCGGTTATCATGTCATTACTGCTGACTGCTTTTATTAACTGTTTTGTCAAATCTTCGTTGCGTTTATCCCACAATAAAATTTGTTGCTGATGCGCTGTTTTTACAGCTTCTAACTGCTCAGGAATGACTCCCGATTCTGGTTTTGAATCAGCTATTTCTTCAACTAACAATTCCTTAGCTAAATTTTGCCTTTTCAAATTAAATTGTTGCTGGAGCAATTCAGCAACAATGAGTTTTTTTTGTTCAGCTACTTCTTTAATTTGCGCCTCAATAATCGGAATTTCTTTTACTTCTAGAAAGACTAACGGTTTCTCTAATTCAACTTTTTGTAGCTTGTTTTCGTCAAATATTACCTTCTTATCTATTAAAGATGGTACATTTTGTTGAAGAAATTCAGTTAATTTATCATTTTGAACCTTTTGTTGTTGCTCGGTCACTTTCCTCTCAGCAATTTTCATTTCTAGACCTTTAATTTGTTCATTGAATGTTGAGATAGTTGCATCTGCTTGTAATAGAGAATCATTTAATTGAGTAATATGTTCTTCAATTTCTGCAAATTGAGTATGTATTTCAGTTAATTTTTGCTCATTTTCAGTTGCTTGCACATGACTTGAATGAAAACAAAATCCTATTGATAAAGTTAATCCAACAAAATAAATTAAGTACTGCTTCTTTGGCTTCACACTGACCTCTCCTTTACAGAGTATTCTTCTTGCTAAGTCAATAACCAGTGTAGCATAACCAGTATTTTTTAATCGCCTTTTTTCCTAACAATTTAATGACAAATATATGACGTATAGATGAACGTCTGTCATATTATTAATTTTAAAAAATAGCCTAGCTTAGAAGATTCTTCTTCCAAGCTAGGCTAAGGATTTTCTTAATAATCACTTGCAGCTGTTTGACCTTCCATAATTGCAACGCCACTAGAAGCACCTAAACGAGTTGCTCCAGCATCGATAAAGGCTTGGGCATCAGCTAAACTACGAACACCACCACTAGCTTTAACACCCATTTCTGGTCCAACTGTTCCACGCATTAATTTTACATCTTCTACCGTTGCTCCACCTGTTGAAAAACCAGTAGATGTTTTAACAAAATCAGCTCCTGCTTTTTTAGCTAATTCACAAGCTCTAACTTTTTCTTCTTCTGTTAGTAAAGACGTTTCAATAATTACTTTTGAAATCGCACGATCTTTAGCAACATCTACTACACCTTGGATATCTCTAATGACTAATTCATCATCATGATCCTTTAGTGCACCAATATTAATAACCATATCAACTTCATTTGCACCATTGGCAATGGCTTCATTGGCTTCATATGCTTTCACTTCTGATGTATTTGCTCCTAAAGGAAAACCAATAACCGTACAGACTTTTACATCACTTTCAGTTAAGAATGCTGCAGCTTTACTCACCCAAGTTGGGTTAATACAAACAGACATAAAATCATATTTTTTAGCTTCATCACAAAGAACTTTAATTTGTTCCTCAGTCGCTTCTGGCTTTAATAAAGTATGGTCAATATATTTATTTAAATTTTCAATCATGTTATTTCCTACTTTCTATTTACATTTTGTCTCTTCATTATACCTTACTTTTCTGTCTTCTGACAAAGAAAAATCTTCTCATTTACTGATTTAATTCCATTTGATAAGATAACGCCGACAATGCATAAAGCGGTGCCGTTTCAGTTCTTAAAATCCGTGGTCCTAATGCACAACATGTGAAACCAGCAGCTACTAGCGAATCAATCTCCTGCTCTGATAAACCACCTTCTGGACCAAATAAAAAGAGTATCTTCTCACCAGAAGTTAACCTTTTCAATGCTTTTGCTAAATTTTGTTCTTCACCTAACTTAGCACTTTCTTCATAAGCAACAATTAATTGATCGTAATTTTTACTAATTGCAATAATCTGAGCCAGTGTATGAACTTCTTCTACAACTGGAATTTGGCGACGTTGAGCCTGTTCAGCAGCCTCTAAAGCAATTTTTTCTAGTCGCTGAATTTTTTTAGGCGCTTTTTTGGCATCCCATTTAGTAATTGAAAAAGTAGCAGCAAAAGGAATAAACGTCATTGCTCCTAATTCCGTTCCTTTTTGAACAATTAGTTCTAACTTGTCCCCTTTTGGCAATCCACTGACAATTGTGACGTCTACTGGAAGTTCTTTATCTTGGATTTCATCTTTAATCCATATCAATGTTAGGTTTTCTTCATTAATTTCTTGGATTTCAGCAATAAATGCTTGGCTATTGGGCATCACTAAATAAACTTTATGTCCCGGTTTCATTCGCATCACTCGGACCATATGATGATAGTGATCTTCTGTTAAATAGATTTTTTCTTTTTGATAATTTGGCAATGTTTCCTTTAAAAAATAACGTTGCATGTCATTATTCCTCCGCAGGTTTTCTCGCTATGATCGCAAACCAATCTTTCATTTGTAAAATTTGTTCAATATCAAATCCTTGTGAAAGTAAATTTTCAATGACTTCATCGCGTTTGCTTTCAATAATTCCAGAGGTGATAAATAGACCGTTTGGTTTTAATACACGCCATGCATCTTCTACTAATAATAAAATAATTTCTGCTAAAATATTCGCCATGACAATATCGGCTTCAATTGTAATTCCTTTTAAAAGATCATTAGCTGCAACTGGCACATCTTTAGCATACTCATTTAAAATCATGTTTTCCTTAGCTGCACGAACAGCAACTTCATCTAAATCATAGGCAAAAACGTCTCCTGCTCCTAGCGCCTTACTAGCAATACTTAACACACCAGAACCTGTTCCAACATCTAGTAAAGTTTCACCGCCAATAATTGTCGTTTCTAGAGCTTGCATCGATAAGCGCGTTGTTGGATGTGTTCCTGTCCCAAAGGCCAAACCTGGATCTAAACGAATTACTCGTTCATCGGCAAACTTTGGCGTATAGTCTTCCCAACTAGGAACAACCGTCATAAAGCGAGTAATTTGTAGTGGGTGATAGTATTTTTTCCAAGCAGTTGCCCAGCTTGTCTCATTTACTTCACTAGTTTCTAAACGATTTTCTCCAATATCTAAGCCAAATTCTTTCAATTCTAGAATACGTTGTTTAATAACAGGTAAAATTTCTGGTAAAAAGAGCGTTTCTGGGAAATACGCTTTAATAATTACCCCAGTTTCTGGAAAATCTGCTTGATCTAATGCCCAAATTTCACCAAAACCATCATCTGGCGTATCATTAAAATCAGCCATATCTTCAATAGATACGCCACTTGTTCCTGCTTCAACTAAAATATTTGATACTGCCTCAACGGCTTCGCTTGCTGTTAATACACTTACTTCTGTCCATTTCATTTATCGTCTCCTGCTTTCCTTTATTAATATTTAGGATAGGATACAAGAGTTGCATCGTATCTTCCGGTTTCTTTTAATGTTTCAATCGTTCCAAGAAAAGCTTGTTGATCCCAGTTCATTTCAAAACTTTCAATTGTTGGATCTGTTGCAAAATCCATTAAATCAGCATGACCTTCTGTAACAACAATTCGTAAATATTTGGCTACTGCTTCTATTAATCCTTTTTCAATCCCTTTTTTACTATCAAAGGGAATCCCAATAAGGTAATCCTCTAATTCAATTTTTGATTTTGTCGGATCATAGAATACAATTCCGTCTTCAAATTCAATAATATCATTTTCACTAACAGTTCCTTCAACATCTTCAATCACTTCACTGCTATCTGTTTCAACAAATAAAGTAAAATAAATTTCAATTCCATGTTGACGTTTGTTCCATTGAATCAACCAATCAAATTCTAAATTGGCTTCCTCCAACACAGTAGTAATATACTCAATTAAATCTTCTTTTGCCATTTTATTACCCTCACTTTTTTAATTTTCTATCCAACCATGATCTAGTTCTTTCTTACCTTTTATCCTTGAAACATAGGGATTCCCTTTCACACTATAACGCAATAAAGCGTCTGTCCACTCCCCTTTATTCGGAATTCCAATTCTTTTAGAACTATCAATTTTTTTAGGATAACGCCGTTCATCCATTGTAATAACTAATGGCGGCGTACACGCCCAAGTACCATCATCAGTTTTATCAATAGCAAAGGCTTTAGTTAATTTCCCTGGTCCATCCGTCAGTGAAATGCCTGTTTGTTGTCGGCGTTCTTCCATTAATGAAATTCCTTCATAAGGTTCCAAAGCTCGAATTAAAATAGCTTCTGGAATATCCTTTTTTTGAACAACTAAATTCAACATTTGGTGGGTATGCATACTATATACATAGATTGTCCCTGCTTTTTCATACATAGATTCCAAGCGTGGAGTTCTTTTTCCAGCAAAACTATGAGCAGCAGCATCCAATTCACCTAAGTAGGCTTCTGTTTCAACAATCCAACCAGAAGTTCGTCCATTTGGCGTTTCTTTGACTACAAGCATTCCTAATAACTCTTTAGCGATTTCTTCCGTTGTTTTGGTAGAATCTAGCCAACTAATCATACTACGCCTCCTTACTTTTACAAGTAATTGCCTTCCTTAGTATACAATAAAATTTGATTTTTCGTTATAAAAATCCGTTTATTTTAACAAATAGATTAATTCTTAGGAACTTTTTTGATAGCTACTATGTTATCTAATCATTTTTTTGGATTGACAGCCTATTTTTTATTCTATAAACTAGTTAAAATGATTGGGAGGGCTTAACATGGAAAAGTACTTATATTTATTATTTAGTCATCAAGAAATAATGGGTGATCGCATTTTATTACGCCCTGTTCAATTAAGTGATGCTGAAGATATGTTTGACTATGCTAGCGACGAAGAAACCACTCAGTTTGTCTTTCCATGTAACAAAACTATTGAGGATGCAGAAAAATCAATTGCGGCTTATTTTTTAAAGGAACCTGCTGGGAAATATGCAGTTGTTTTAAAAAAAAATAATAAGATGATTGGGACAATTGACTTACGTGTTGAAGCCACAAATAAAAGCGCCGAATTGGGCTATGTTTTAAATAAAGCGTATTGGGGAAAAGGCTATATGACTGAAAGCGGCAAACTTTTGCTTGATTTTGCCTTTACTATTCTTAATCTCGAAAAAGTTTATTCGCTTCACGACTCTGATAATACATCATCTGGCAAAGTTATGAAACGTTTAGGTATGACCTACGAAGGAACATTACGCAAAAATCGGCTACATAAAGAAAAATGGTCAGATGATTGTTATTATTCAATTCTAAAAGAAGAATACTTCATTTCTCAGTAAAAAAAGCTGAAATCTTAGTCCTTTAAGATTTCAGCTTTTTTTTAAACTTTTAATTGCTTAAAGGTTTCCCCAACAGCATCAATAATCGTTAAATCAGCTTCTGTTGCTTGTTGTAAACTCGTTTTATTGATAAGAATTAATTTTTTCCCTTTGAAATAGTGAATTAATCCGTTCGCTGGATATACCGATAATGATGTTCCAGCAATAATCATAACATCCGCTTCAGAAATTGCAGTAATGCTGGCTGTTAATACCGTTTCATCTAGGGCCTCACCATATAGGACAACATTGGGTCGCACGATACCGTTATCTAATGTACAGCGGGGAATTCCGTCTTTATCTAATTTTAGTTCCTCAAGAGCATAGTCTTTCTGACAAATTAAACAATGATTTTGATGAATCGCACCATGTAATTCTAAGACATACTGACTTCCTGCTAATTGATGCAAACCATCAATATTTTGTGTAACTACAGTAACGTTCTTACCACTTTTTTCTAAACTAGCTAAATAATCATGAGCTGGATTTGGTCTTGCCTGAGGATAAACTAAATGTTTAAAATAATAATCAAAAAATAACGCTGGATGTTCTGCTAAAAACCAGTCGCTAATAATTTCTTCTGCTAAATATCCAATTCCTGTTTTTTGATTATAAATACCATCCGCAGATCGGAAATCTGGAATTCCACTTTCTGTTGAGACCCCTGCTCCACCAAAAAAGACTATTTTTTTGCTATTATTCATATAATTTTGTAAGGTATCTAGTTCTTCCACTTTTTTGCACCATCCTGTTTCTGACAATTCTTACTGCTATGATACCATATCTTATTAAATTTAAACGGAATTTAACTATTCTTTTATCCAACTTTATATTACAATAAATAAGAACATAAAAATGAGTCGCTACTCAAATACAGGAGGAACTTATGGCCAATAGTTACTTATATCCCAGAAAACAAAAAAAATTCAAAAAAACTAAGATTACATTGTTCTTGATTTTGCTCATCTGCATACTTTTAGCTAGTTTTTATTTTTATAAAACAAAAGTAAAAAATGAAACAATGGTTTTGCAATCTCCAATTGTATTTATTCAAAAAACCGAAAGAACAAGTACTTCTCAACCTCGTAATCAAGATCAAACTAGCACATTTAAAAAGATTAAATTTGCAGTCACAAATAAACAACTTATTGAAAACCAAGTAAATGGAACATCCAATGTTTTAGTAACTTATGATGTTTCCATAACAAATAGTAGCAAAGAATCCATTAAATTTGCTGAAACAGATTTTACTCTTGTTCAAAATGGTACACGCTATACTGGCATGATAGATAACTCTTCAAAACAAGAAACTTTCAAATCTGAAGCAATCAAGCCAAGTAAAAATTTAACCCGTACGATTATTTTTTCAGTTAGTCCTGAGATTGCTAAATCGGCTGATTTCAATCTAATGATTTCTAATGATAGCTGGAATAATCAACAAACGACTATTCCGTTAAACAATTAAACCAATCGTTAGATCGTTAATTTTAACTTTCTAACGTTTTTTTATGTATTTTTTATATGAATTTATCCAATCATCTACAACTAATTTCTTAGAAAGATGACCGGACAAGTAAATTTTAATGGAGGTTTCACTATGTTAACAACCGCAACACATTTATGGACCATTGAGATTGAGAGCCTTCCTTTCGGTGCAGAAGGAGCAGTTTCAGAAGCAATCTATGATTATCCTAAAGGAAAGACTATTTTATTGCCGCCCAATGATTGGGATGGGGAGGCGGAAGAAGAATTTTTCTTCGATCCAATTGGATTTAAAAATAAACTAATTGAGGCCTTTTATGTAACTGCACATGAAGCACAACAGGTTTTTGACTCTCAAGAAGAATTCCAAGAAAAGGCAAACAAACTAATTTGTTTAGATGCTCGATTGTACGTTATTTTATATTATTATTTAAATGAAAAACATGATGCCTCCACGTTAGATTCATCTGAAATTGTGAATCAACTTAATGATACACACCTTTACTTTAATCCCCTTGAAAGTAATATGTTTCACTGGACATGGCTTGAGGAACTGACTCAGTTAAAGTTTTTAAAATTAGATTTCGGCAAATAAAAAAAGGCTGTTAAAATAAGGACTTATACACCTGATTTAGCAGCTTTGGTTTATTTAAGCTAGACTGACAATCAGATTCTAGCATTATTTAATATCTTTATAATTGTCTGTTTATTTTTGGGTAGTGTAATAACTGAAAAGCAATCTTCTTTTTTGATGATTAGGCTATTCTCTGCCACAAAAACATTTTCAATTTCATGTAATTTTATATAGTCTCTAATAAAATTATCATTATAATTATACTCATATTTATCAAGCATAGTATCCTTCCCTCCTCAGTTATTTAATATAACATATAAATACTTTTACACCTAACAAAAACACTTTATAAAGAAGATAAATAGTGAAAAAAATTATTTAACACATTTTTTAAAATAACAAAAAACACAAGATATAAATAACAATTATATCTTGTGTTTTTATTTATTTTTCTACCTTCAAATCTTGATATAGAACATACTCTATTTCAGATTGATTCATAAAAATATCAACTTTTTCATTTGAAAAAAAAGCATATTTCATTATAAAATAACCCAATAGTTGAGTTCCAATAAATTATAAAATTTGAGCATTTTTCCAATTAATCAACTGATTTTCTTTTTTTAAATGATCGAATACTAAAAACAATTGTTGAAATGTTTCTTTAGGAAGCTGAGTAAAAAAATAGTTTCTAAACTTTTGCTTATAGATTAACTCTGAAAATAAAATTCGGATAGTTGCTTAAAACTAATTGTTTGTTCCTCAAAAAGGAGCAATTGCCTCATTTGAATTCTTCTTGCAACCGTCGAGCAAACCTCCTTCCTTATTTTTTTGTCTTTAGATGATGTCTCCTCCTTTTTTACCTTAAAGCAATTCCAACGCCGCGTCGTTTTTCAAGATAGTTGCTTAAACTAGAGCGATATCCTTCAATCGCTCTTAATTCTGAATGCGTTGTTCTTTTGGAAACACCTCGTTTATTTGCAAAACATTCTACCGTTTGAAACTCATTTTGGTACATTAATAGTTGAACTAATTCTTTTTGTCTTTTAGTTAGCATAATCATTCACACTTCCTTAATTAAAAAACATTTACTTTAACCGCGGTATCGCAATTACCTCTTAATTATAGAATCAAAATTAAGGATTGACTCTAACAATTGATTGCAGCAAGCAAGCCTTTTTAAATAAAAAGTTATTGCAATTATATACAGCGATTTTCATTTTATTCATAAAAAAAACTTTTTATTCCTAGTTGGAATAAAAAGTTTTTATGAGCTAGTTTTTAATTTTTTACATTATCAATAATACGGTTTGTCCAAGAAAAATCAGTTTTTGTAATGGAGTCATCTCCATACTTTTTCCCATCACGATCAACTGCGTAAATAAACATTCCACCTTTTGGTCCGTCTTTAGGTTGCCATTTTGCATATAAATACGCATTGCTGGTTGCAAATGGTTCATAAGCATCATACCAACGATTTTGATCTTGTTCCTCTGGGAATGTAATTCCTGGAACAAATTTAGTTGATGGAATGACATTTTTATATGTGCTCCATGTTTTGTCTAAGCTTTGAGGGCTTCTTCCGTATGCTTGAATAAATAAATAATCAACATAGTTCGCAATTTTAGTAAATAATGTATGGTTGTCTTTATTTGTATCATAAATTAATAATTTAGACTCATCTTGTTTAAGTTTTTGATTCAAATATTTAAACATATTCGTCGCCTTTTCTTCTTGAGCTGCTGAAAGATACGATTCCATATCAATATCTAAGCCATCTAAGTTATATGGGGTCAAATGTTTATCAATTAATGCTTGAGCATATAAATCGTATTCCACTTGTGAAGGCATACTGCCAACGCTAGGTACATTATAAATTTCTGAAATGTCGACTGTTTTAATTACTTTTGTACCTCGTTGATGAAGCGTTGGAACATAAACATCTTTAACTGTTTGCCAAAATTTTGATTCATTTGTTCCAGGTTTTACATAATGAAATAACGATACAATGTCTAATCCATCTGGTAAATCCGTCATCGCGATTACGTTATTATCTGGTAAATTAGAATTTGCATCATGTGGCATTGTGACATCGCGCCATGTTCGATAATAGGCCATCGTAATCGGCTTATTGGTTGTTTCTTCTGCCTGTGCATTCTCTCCGAAAGCACCTACTGCCAAAGTCATCAAAATAATACTTACTAAAAAACCAAATTTTTTCACTTCATCCATCTCCTTTATCATTTTAATCTATTTCTAGTATATACGTTTTCTATTTATTTGTAAACGCTTTCTTTTTAGTCAAATATAACTATACTATTGTATGTCTAGATCCTTCTTTTTACAGGCTTCACTAAGTATATCATTTATGTAGATATGATAAAACAATTCTACTAAAAATAGACTCCCATTCTAAGTAGATGAATGGAAGCCTACACTTATTTTTAAAGCTATTCTTCTTGTATGCTTTTTTAGCTAAGTGGCATAAATTGGATTAATTTTTTATTGAAATGAACATATCCACATACAATACTTAGTACAATCAGAATCAATTCTAATTCAAAACCATTTACAAAACCACTACCTGACTTCAACATAAAGATGGCTGTACCTAAAATTGCAACAAAACCTAGACTAACTAAAGGAACTAATAATCCAATAACCATAAAGATTCCACCACCGATTTCAATCAAAGCAATCAAAATTGGCATGATACTTGGCAAACCTAATCCAACAAAGAATTCCGTTGTTTCTGATAAATTTGTTACTTTTTGAATGCCATGCAACGCCATTGTAATTCCTAACATGATTCGTATGGCTAATAAACCAATACTTGCTTTGTTTTTGTCTTCTAACATTTAGCTATCACTCCCGTTTTATAATTTTAAGATGACTCTGATTTCTAAAAAAAAATCAGTTACATACGTGTTTCCTTTTATCAAAAAATTCAACTTTAAATTGACATTTCAACATAAATTAATTATTATTTCTCATTAATTAATTTAATAGGAAGAATTAATTAACTGACTTACTAAAATAATTCCCTTTAATTATTTATACTAAAATATAGTTTGTATTTCTTCTTTAGCATGATAGTCTTTTCCCTATTTTTATCTAGCCTGCACTAGCTAGTTGTCTTTAAAAGAGATGAAAATCGAAATCCCCCTTGATACGCTTAAACATGCTATATAAAAATGATGAGATTTTTCTGCCCTCCCTACTGTAACTATTATAGTTACAAACAAAAAGTAAGTCAAGTACTTTTTCACTATTATTTTATTTGATTTTAATATATAACAAATAAAACGATAATACATTATCTGGATTATGAGAATTGATTTGATAACTATCGAAATAATTTACTTCTACCTTTTACATAGATGGTACGACACCTACTACAACAGATATCTTTAAAATTAAGCTTAACCTTGTAAGATTACTTCTGGCATTAAAAATATTTTTTTTAATAATTTAATTTTTTATGTCTCCTCCTAATTTCTGTTTTAGCAATCTTGTATTTATATAACACATCGCTAAATCAGAAATATCTTTTTTTATTTCTATTTTAGAAATTACTGCATTTCTAAAATGGAAACATGTTAAAATTATATTGCTATTATAGAAAGGAAGGTGATATTTTTGACTATAGGAGAACGAATCACTGAACTTAGAGAAAGTAAAAATATGACTCAAAAAGAACTTGCTGATAAAATAAAACTAAACAAAAGCGTTATGAATAGAATTGAATCCGGTGAAAGAGCTATACGTGAAAATGAATTATCCTCTATTGCAGATGCGCTTGAAATAAGTACAGATTATCTTTTAGATAGAGAACCGCAAATAAAACACTATACACTGATAGATACAGATGAAACAAGCATTGCAGAACGATTGCAAGTTATGATAGAAGATCTAGAAAATAGTGCTTATTGTTCAAAAGAAAATGGAGAAATGGAGGACAATATTAGAGAACTATTAATTATGTCTCTTGAAAATTCATTAAGAATCGCCAAACAAGAAGTCAAAAAGAACTTTACTCCTAAAAAAATAGCAAAATTAAGCAACTAAATGAATAGATATATTATTGATAGAAAATTAAATTTATTAGTTCATAATCATTAAACAAGAGACCTTTAACCAGCTATAAAAACTGTATGTAGAGTCTCAGTTATTGTAACAAGGAAGTACGAATTCCTTTCATTTAAACTCTAGTTTTCCCTTTCTTTTATCCCAATCATTAACTTCATCTTTAAAAATCGAAATAGGTACAAACTATTTCGATTCAACTTGTGAATAGGTGAACATTGTGGACAATTTTTTAGATAAGTAAAAAAGCTCTATCCAGTCATGGGGACTAGTTAGAGCAGATAATATTAGAGCAAATGTATTATATCACAAATATGTTCTTAAAATACAGTTAAAAGAGGAGAAATAATGGATATTTCAAAATTCAAAGAAGATTTAAAGATTTTAAGCACTAGAGTCACTAATTTAAAAGGTAACATTGGAACTGAAGAAGCAACTAAAACATCTTTAATAATGCCCTTTTTCCAGCTATTAGGATATGATGTATTTAATCCAACTGAATTTGTTCCAGAATTCACTGCTGATGTAGGTATAAAAAAAGGTGAAAAGGTAGATTATGCAGTTGTTCTTGAAACTATTCCAGTAATTTTAGTAGAAGCTAAATCTATTACTGAAAAACTGACAAAACATGATTCCCAACTATTTCGATATTTTGGCACAACAACTTCCAGATTTGGAATTTTAACAAATGGAGATGAATATAAATTTTTTACTGATCTTGATGAACCAAATAAAATGGATTCCACTCCTTTTTTAACAATTAATTTAACAGACTTAAAAGAAAATCAAATACCTGAAATTGCGAAGTTTCATAAAGACAATTTTAATATTGAAACAATTACTAGTAGTGCTTCTGAGCTGAAGTATTTGAACAATTTAAAATCTTTTTTAAATGAACAACTTGATTCTCCATCAGATGAATTTATTAAATATTTTGTTAGTGAAATATTTGACGGACTTAAAACTAAAGCAACTCTAGATAAGTTTACTCCTATTATAAAAAAAGGATTTAATCAATTTATTACTGAAAAAGTAAATGCTAAATTAAGTGCTGCATTAAATACCTCTACTTCTATTCAAGAAGATCCTTCTGAAACGAAAGAAGAAATTGAAGATGATGGAATTATTACTACTGCTGAAGAAATTGAAGCTTACACTATTGTTAAGCTTATGTTAAAAGACACAGTTACTTTAGAAAGAGTGACTTACCGAGACAACAGGAGTTACTTTAATATTTTATTAGATGATAGTATAAGAAAATGGATAGTTCGTGTATATGTTTACTCTACTACCACTAGAATTAAAATTGTTCTAAATGATTCAAACAAATCCACTTATGATTTAGAAGGTCCATTAGAAATTTCTTCCCACGAAAAAGAATTAATTGCTATTGTCAATAGTTTTATAAATAAAAATGAATCAAACTAACTTTTGGAGTGAACTATATAGTTAAAATTTATAATAAGATAGTTTTGAAATAAAAAAATTCCTAAGATTAAGTTGTTGGGATTGTATCAATCAAGTGTGGGGTCAGTAATCACAACAAGTAACGAAGTTTCACAGCATAACCCTGTTCATTCTATTGCTAATTTTGATTTATGATGATTTTAAAACAAAAGATGAGGTTGCTTCAAATAATTTTATTCTGACAGAGCTTAATCTTGGGAAAAATTATTCTGTTTAATCTAGATGAAGACACTCCATTTGAAGTATTCTTATACTGATCATTGAATAACGGTTCAATTAAGATTTGCCTTCGGGCTTTTCTTTTAAACAAAAAAATACGAACGTTCTTTTTAGGGAAAATCCAGATAATTAAAAAATAAGCCTTAATATGTAGTGACCCCAAAAAGTTAGACTTTTTGGGGTCACTACATTTGGAATTGTCAAGAAAAATTGGACACAACGTTAAGAGAAATTAAGAATGACTACTCTCAAAATCTTTTGGAGATTGATAACCTAAGCACTATAAATAATCAATACACTATTTGTGCATCTTTTATATATTATTTATGGAACGATATTTCCAATGCTTTCTAGCGAAAACAATAGGTGAGTTTTCCTAATCTCTCAGCTGTAATTTTTTTGAAAGGAGTTAAAAAATTACAATTAAACCTTTTCCCTCACTAATTACATAGTGATTTTTAAGAAAATCAACTTCTATATTTTAATTAATATCTCTCATCCATTTTATAAATTGGTGAGTTTTCCCCATTGTCTTTTTTAAATTTTTTTCTATTTTTTTCTATTAATTTTCTGTTCAAGTTTTCTATTTCTTTGATAGATTTTTCTAATTGTTCAGGAACTATGCTCGCAACATCTTCTAACTCTGTTCCTAAATGAATTGCTTCACCTAATTCTGGGTACTTATCTTCTAGTTTATCTATATTAAACGGCTGATATAAAAGCGACATTGCATCATCGTAATCAAGTACTCCATCTTCTATACATTTTAATATTCCAATAGACATAACAGATAAATATATCTCAGTTATATTTTTATTTTCTAAATTTATTACCATCCTGTACTCCACTGTCCTTTCACTTTTACGTTGAACACTTTACCTGACTTACTTTCAAAGTAATGAATAGATACTTTTTTTCCTGATTTATCATACCCATTCTTATAAACTTTTTTCCATTCACCAGGTTCCACCTTTCTTAATGCATCTAAAACAGAAGCATTATTTACTTTTACTTTTTTCGTACCATTCTTAACGCCTTCAAAACCTTCTGGGTATTGTGGTGAACCCTTTATACCATTATAGGTATCTTTTATTTCTGCATTATTATAGTTACTTCCACTCATGATATTCTGAATACTCATGCCGCCAACAGCCGCCGCATGACCCCAGATAGCTAATGCGCTTCCAGATATAGCTGGAATAGGAAACACTTGAACCTCCCGTTGCTGGGGCTAACGCTAAACTACCACTTGTACCGCCTAAGAGCCACAATCCGCCTCCAATAAACTCGGCACCCGATTGCAGTAAACTTAACAAATTACCAGTAAATACACCTTCATTATACCCTTTATGTTGTTTAACAGAATCCTCTAGTTCCCTTTCCCAAAAAACAAAATCTAAGAGAGCTTTCACACCATTATTTTCAAGTACCTGATAACCTGCACCTGCTAAAAAAACGTTCATTGATTTCAAATCAGCTTTTGCTATTTCTTTAGCTAATTCACTGGTTGCCTCTTTATCTAACTCACCATTTCTATAAACCATATACACAATTTCTGCACCTGGCAATTGTGTTTTTTTAACCTCTACCTTGTCTTCAGCTGTATGGCGTGCTTCATAATCTGCCCATTTTTCGTTGATTGTTTTACTCCAACTTAACGCTTCTTTACTGGGAATCATAAAAGTTCCAGTATCTGGATTAAAAGCAGTTGTTGTTTGTGCTAATCCTTGATCAATTGCATCTTCTAAAGCTTGAATTTCCTCAAATATTTTGGGTGAATTGTGATTAAACGTCATTAACTTATCTAATTTTTCTTCTAAAATTCGTTTAACTCCACTATAGGATTCTAATAATCTTAAATTAGCTGCTAACTGAGATGTTTTGATAATATCTGGCGTCAATGAAGATTCTAACATAGTGCGTATTCCTTCGGCTTGCCCGATCAACCCCTCCGCTTGTCTAATCTTTTCTTCTAAATCCGATTGTTTTAAATTGCCACTATCTACTTGAGATTGATAATCTTCTGGAAACTTAGTCACAGCTCTATCCACAGCCTCTGATAATAAAATACCACCTTGAGCCAAAGGATACAACACTGTTGAAAAAAAAGCTTTAGACGTATCATAAGCTTTACCTGTTAAAAAAGGACTATTTAAAGTGAAATCAGCAATAGCTTTTTGTAATTCTTCGTAACCCATTATCTGTTGCTTTGTCATATCACTCACACTTTTTGCTTGATTTTTTGAAGCTGAAACATACATATCAACGCTCATTTTTCACCTCTTTTTCTTCCGCAGATGCTAGCCTTTTATCATAGACCACTTCATCTAATTCCATTTGAATCTTTCGTTTATGTTTATTTAATTCCTCTGTACTCTCTTCTAAATCAGCTAGTACCTTGTTGGATTCATAAGTATATTAAGCTATCGTCATTTTCATAAAAGCTATCCTATAAATCAGACATAAAATGATGCCCTTCATTAAAATATTCCTAATAGGCTTCATTTATTCGTTGTACTTGACTTTTTCCATGAACTAACTGATCTTCTCGCTCCATCAATAAACGTTCTTTTTTATGTAGCTCATCCCACTTATCCATTTATATAATCTCCTAGTGGTTTAGGTAAATTTTGACCTATCTGTTCATCCAATGCTTCAAATTCTTTGGCAACACTTTGGATATTACTTGAAGCTTTTACAACCGCGTTGGCTATTTGTTTTGCTTTGTCCTGTGCCGATTTAATAGCTGCTTGTTTATTTGTATTTCCAGTAACCGTTGTTTGTGTATCCTCTGTTATAACAACTGGTTGAATTAGGGTATTTGTTGCATTTTTTAGAGCCGTTGCTTTTTGGCTAGCACCGCCTAAATCACTTTTTAATTGTTCCATTGTTCTCCTTTCTTTACCTGTAATTAAATTATTTTAATATTAATTTTAACATAACTGTATGTCTATTAATATATAAATTAGTTACATTAGTTCTTTATTTTTTGAAATTCATTACTCACCTATACCAAGATTTGCGAACTCACACACAACAAAAAAGCACCAACAAATCAGTGCTTTAAGCGTATCTACTTATTATAAATCTTCGGACCACCTTTATTCATAATAATTTCTTAGAAATATTTACCGAATTCATTCCAAAATCGCTCCAGCAATTAACGCTTAGAGAATTGACTAGCTTTACGGGCTTTCTTAAGACCTGGTTCTGTGTCAAAATTTTTCAAATAGTTTAAAAATCCTTTAACAGCAATAGATTAAGCAATATTTCAATAAGTACGATTTCAACGAATTTTAACACGTTTTTATACTCTCGTACCTAACAACGTACCCAAAAATACACGTGAATCAGAACAAGACTATATTTTTCAATAAGTTCAATTTATTTCATCTATTTGAACCCTATCACCTATTCTTCGTCCCACTCCCAAGGTTCTTTAATCACTTCCATAGTCTTAACCTCTTCCAAACTAATCACATTCGCTTCTTCATAACTCAACGCTTGGATATATACTAATAAAGTAGACAGCATTTTTAATGGTATACTGTTTACAAGTAGACACTAAAACGAAAAGAATGATTCAAATGTCCAATTACAAAAAATATGATGAAGAATTTAAGAAAAGCCTTGTTACTCTTTACCATGGAGGTAAAACACAAACTTCGTTGTGTAAAGACTATGGCGTTTCCTTTACAGCGTTATCCCGCTGGATAAAACAATATTCTGAAGTTCAAATTGAAGATGGTTCCATCCTTACCGCTAAACAGATTAAAGATTTACAGAAGAAAAACGCTTTATTAGAAGAGGAAAACCTCATCTTAAAAAAGCGATTGCCATCTTCACGCCACACTCAAACAACGATTAGATGCGGTTCATTTATTACGTTTTGATCATTCTATTGTGCGCCTTTGTAGAGTCTTAAACGTAAATAGACGTACCTACTATAAACACTTTGACCCAACTCCTGCTCCTAGAACTGTTGAAAATCAACAGCTTCGACAAACCATTTTTTTTCTATCTATATGGATTCTAAAAAACGATTAGGTGCTGCGAAAATAAAAGTTGTTCTTGAGCGTGATTTTGGAATTTTCATTAGTGTTGGACGAGTGTACCGATTAATGAAATCAATGGATTTGCCAAAAATGTCTACAACTAAGCCAAAATTTTTATATGCGAAACCAAAGGCTTCTTTAGCTTACTCAAACCACTTAAACCAACAACTCAATTCGACTGAACCGAATCGAGTTTGGACGAGCGATATTTCTTACATTCCTGTTAATAAAGGGTTTGTTTAACTCTGTGTCATTTTAGATTTATTTTCTAGAAAAATTATAGGATGGCGCGTTCGTCCAACTATGGAAGCTTCTTTAGTCCTTGAGACACTTGAAACAGCTGTGAATCAAAGAAACCCCAAAGATCCTGTTCTATTCCATACAGATCGTGGAAGCCAATACTGTGCAACTAATGTCCGTCAATTTTTAGATAATCATAACCTCGTTCCCTCTTATTCTAAAGCAGCCTATCCTTGAGATAATGCAGTAAACGAATCCTTTTTCTAATATATGAAAAAAGAAGAACTTAATCGTAGAACATTTAAAAAAATCCAAGAAGTGGAACAATCTTCTTTTGAATATATAGAGGGTTTTTACAATTCAAAACGCCCACATTCAGCAAACAATATGATGACACCAAATGAAAATGAAAAAATCTATTTTGGCTCTACCTAAATTGTATCTGTTTTTGTGTCTACTTTATTGACATCTGTCCACTCCTTGAACTACTTCATTTTCTCCACTCTGATATCTGGGTCGGATTATAAGTGATTTGACGGGAGAGGACGCAATCATTTCTTCCAAAAGTTTTTCTAAATCTTCTTGATATTCAGCCTGTACAATCACTGGAGAAAAAGCTTCAACGTCTTCCCCATCAGTTAACCATGATGCCGATACAGGTAATTTGTATCAATGAGTCCCGAAGCCCACCATACTTCCCCGTCTTCCTCTTTTCCAAGAGTGTACCATTTTCCAATAATTTTCTCATAAAAAGGAAAAGATATCTCATTAACTGCTTTATCTGCTTTATCTGATTTTTCAACATTCTTTTGTTCTTCTAACATATCTTCTTCTGTCCATTCGTATTGCTTCTCTGCACAAAATGAATTTGTTTTTTGATACTTTTCTTCTTCTTCCTGTCCGATAACAAATACATCCAATGAAAATCCCATTTAATTCCTCCTACGGTAATAGATACTAATCTAATTTTAAAAATGCGCCTTATATAAAACAAAGCTTACGTATATCAACGCAAGCTTTGTTTTATAATAAGATAATTATTACCATTCTGTTTTCACACTTACATTCCCAAGTTTTTCAGGTGAATATCTGCTTGGATAAACAGATACCCAATCTTTAAGAAACACTTTGTCCATTCCTTGATGATCCCACGCTGTCAATTGTTCATCTGTTACCTTGTAAGTCTTTAACGTATCCCTAACTTCTTTCTGGTCTGTAATCCTTTTGCCAGAATCTGCTTCTACAAAAGATATAACTTTTGTTAACTTTCTAGTTTTTACATTGTAAACATTATCAAAAAAAACAGCTACATTCTGCGTAACCATAAAGGAATAACTAATTCGTAATTCCTTTTTTGTACTATTATTTGTTATGCCTAAAGACTTCATCGGCGCTTTTAAGCTTTCATCTGTGTAGGCTTCCATGATTGCTCGTTCTCCTTCTGGAGCAGCTATTCCTGTCAAGTTTGTTGCATTGGAAGACATTCCCTTAATGTTACCTAATCTAGATCTTTTATCAAACCCATCTCCAGAAGCATTTCTACTATCATAATAAATTTCATCAAAAATATTTTGTATTTTAACTCTATTGTAGATACTTATTGAAATAAGTATAACAATTAAACTAGTTAGTAGAATGAATACTATTTTTATAGGCTTTCTCATCTGATTAACTTCCTTTGTCAGCATAATTTGTATACTCATTCTCATTATTCTTCAAGCTTTCAATGAAGTTATACGAAGCAGGATAATGCTCTTTCATGTAATTCAATTTCTCTTGTTCAGTAAGATTTCGTTTAGTATTTGCATGATACGCATCTGGTCGCTCTTCATATTTCGTTTGGTACTTTGTATCTCCAACAGTATATTCGTATTTAGGCGCTAAGTCATCCAGAATTTCATTCTTTACATAATCATAACCAGAGTTGTCTTTGAATTCCTTCGCACGATTCGTCTGACCATTAGCCAGCTCATTGTAATAGTCATTCGATGCTTGGGCATAACTTACATTTTTTTTAGTCATTCTTTGTGTAATATTTATTGCATCTAAGTCTGCTTTATAGTCATCGTTACCAATACTTGGCTTTTCTGCTGGAACTTTAGTTGTGTCTCCTCTCCAACCAGCGAGTTCATCTACAGCTTTTGAGTCGAATCGTCCCGTCACAACGCCGCTCATATTAGCTAAGCGTAAATTCTCATCAAGTATTGTTGCAGTCGTAATGGATTGGTGAGTAAAATCTCCCTTATTGTTAAAATCACTTAATTTTTGATTCCAAAATTGAGTAAACTTTTCAACACTAATTTTACCATATGCTATTTCATAATTTTTTTTAGCATTTGCATATGCTTCCGGATTTAATTTATCGGCTGTTACATTACCAGCTGATAATATATGCTGTAGTCCCAAGTTATAATACAATTCATTGTATTCCCTTTCAGAAAGGCCTAAATCAGATAATATGGCTTTTAAATCTTTAGGTGATTTTAGTATTTCTCCTGTATAGTGTTTAATTTCATCGTAGAAATATACACCTAATCCACCTGCTGTATTATTCCACATCAGCACATTTTTAATGCCGTCGCTATAACTAAATTCTCCAAGAATTCTTGTAAACAAATAATCTCTTTCTTTCTGAGATAATTCAGGAAACTTTTTATCTAACCCTTCCTTTATTTTATAAATTTGCTTAGCGGTCGTTTCGTCAAACCCAAATTGTTCTTGTAATGATTGAATATAAGTTTGCTTTTGTGTCATATTTTTCACTTTTGTTCCGTCTTGTAGCGTCGTAAACCAGCTTTTATCTGCCCCAATAGGCAATGTATATGTTCCATCATTATTTACGATTGTTCCATCTAATACTAGAATACCTTGCATCACTATCTTCATATCATTTAGACTGTTACTAAACAATCCATTTGTTTGCGAAGAAAAGTTATACAACTTTTCTAATTTCTTGTTCAATTGGTCAATATCATCTTGAATATTTTCAGACATATGAGTTAAATTACGTTGAAAGTCAAGCAACGCATCTAGTATGGCTGCCACAGGATTACTTCTGACTGCTGTTTTTGCCACATTTGAAGCAAAATTAACTGACGCCTTCATAGCTTTTTTTGTAGCAATTTGTTGCGTTAAAATATCTTCATCCAAATAACCTTCGCTCGAAATGCTTTGATCAGCTGAATTATATTGTTGGAGTTCTTGTTCTATTGATTCACAAGCAGTAGTTGCCCGTGTAATCGTTGGAATAATCAAATCACTAAACAGTCCTTTTCCAGCAGTATAGGCAGCTCCGGCTAATGTATGGCTATCTACTGCAGCGACCACTTGTTGGCTTCCTGCCTTTAATTGATTGGTCGCTTCTTTTCCACTTGCCAAATTACTTGTTAATACTTGAATTAATTCGGCGGACTCACTACTTGAATAAACTAATCCCAAGGAACCTCACCCCGTTTCTTATAAAGTGCCTCTCGCTCTTCACCTATTTTCTTCTTTCCCACATGATAGCCTATTTCAATCTGCTCGTTTGACTCTTGTAATAGCTGCCGAAATATTCTCGATTGTTCCTCATCATGGCGCTGTAGCCGATTATTTTCAACATTTCCAAATCGTGCTGCTTCATCATTTAACATAGCCACATTTTGAAAGCCTCTGTGAAGATCTTCCTCTAGAGTTTGAATAGCTTCGCCTATTTTTCTTTTTTCAATTGTAAGTTCATCCATTTGATCTTCTTTTTGTATTATCAATTGATTGTAACTAGCTCTATCTTGCTCGTTCTTTTTGTTTTCCAATGTTTTCACCCCTTAAAATTTAATCTGGCTATCTTGAAGGGCAATAAGCTCTGCAATCTTAGGAAATTTCTCACTTTGAGTTGAGACACATTCCACCAGTTGAGATAAATCTGATAACAGTTGGTTATTAACTTCTGTCCCTGTTTTCATACTCAAAACCGTGCTTTTTCTCAAAGTTACTTGTTGCCCTTTATTAAGTATTACTGACTTTACTCCTGCAACTGCTTTATTAGCTACGTCAATATTCGAAGCAATTTTCACCATAGATTCCTCCTTCAATCATCTCTAATATAGATCTTTTTAATTCATTATAAAACCAGTATATCAAAAAATATCTACATATTGTAAAAAATTGATAAATATTTTATTTCTCAGCATATAAAATTAATATATGGAGATTGTCAATATGGAAGAACAGTAGAGAAACGAAATAGGAAAATTGAGAAAAGTAAACATAGGCTATACTTTGCGCTGACAATACACAACGCTTGCAATATAGTATTGTCAACTACCTTTTTAAATGGTGTGATATTCCGAGCCTATTTATAAAAATAGCTATTTAATGTGCTTTAATCTTTTGACATGTCAAATAAATCGTAAAGAATTACGCTTTTTAAGCAAAAAATGACGTCAATAAAATGTGAAAGAGAAATATGCAAATAATTATTTTCAGGATGCTTATTTTCATACGTTTCAATTATTGAACTTTTACCTACACCATATGAACCCGTCAAAGCAACATTTGTTACATCTTCATTAGAAAAAGAAAAATTTAAAGCTTCTTCGTATGAAGAAATATCTACATCTTTATCGGGTGTTAGTTTTTCAAATTTTAAATCTACCATATATTCCTCCTAATCAAACCTATTTAATTATAATTTAATCAATAAAAATAGTACGAATTATCGATACTAACTACTTAAGTCTTAGAATCTTTGATATATCATCAATCTCCAGCGCATCCGCAATTCTTTCAATATGCTCCAAATAAATTCGTTCTCTTTTACCATTTGCAAGATTACTTAAATTAGATGGCTCAATTCCTGACAAACGTGCAAGTTCTCTCAAAGACATCTTACGTTCTGCCAATAAATTATTAATCAGTATTTCCACTTTTCTATCATGAGTATCTTCCAACATTAAGTTTCCTCCATTGACCCTATTTTTGTTGTCTATATGAACATGATATAGTATAATATTCCCAGAGTGTTGTTCGCATAGACATGGATTGTTCAAATAAATATATAGGAGGAACGACAATGACATTAGAAAAAGAATTACAACAAATTTTTAAAGAAAGTTATCTTGACTATTTATCTCACTTTATACAAGAAGATGAAGAATATCTGCTTATGAGACAAAAAATTAACTTTGCTGAAACTAAAGTACTAGAACATCCAACTGAAACTAATAAAAAGATTCTTAAAAAAATTAAATTTCAACTTGCTGAATATGTACACATAAATATATATAGAAAAGGATTTTCTGAAGGAGTAAATTATAGTCACTTAGAATCAGAAGATTCCTTAACGTAACAATCACTACATTAAAAAAAATAAGCCAACAGCAACACTAGTAAATATAGTTGCTGTTGGCTTATTCAATTGTTCATTATCTATCTTCATTTATTTTTCAAACCAGTCATAATAATCTTCGTAGGTTTTCTCTGCATATATCTTTAACAACTCTGGTCGTAAAGATTGAAAAGTACTTATTAACTCGTCTCCTCCAAAAGCATTCGAGAATTTTTTCCCTGTTAATTCGCCAGACAAACTTGAAATCAGTTGTTCTGTCTTATTACTATCTGCAAGGATATTGATTAATTTTCCAACGAGATAACCATCATCAAAAGAGAGATCCTCCCCCTTTAGATTACTCTCATAGAAATTCTGTATAGAAGCCATCATTTTATCTGTATCGCCATAGTCAAAATCTCTTGTTGCTTCATAATAACCCATCATTTCTGATGTAATAAAAATACTGGCATCCAATCTCTTTACTTCATCTAGTTCAGCATTCTTTTTAAGATACATTAAGGATAATTCTTGAATATGTTCTCTTAATAGCTTCTGGTGAATCTCCGCAAAACAATCATCCATAAATTCCTCAACTGGATAACCTACTTCATTTTCCCAACCAGGATTTTTGAAGCTACCCGTTAAAAATTCCTTTTTGATTTCCGCTGGTACATCTGGATGGTCATTAAGTAATACTTGATGTCCTTTTAATACTAAATAATCTTGGATATACTCTTCAAGTTCACCAAAATAAAACCATCCTACTGGTTTATTGCTAAGTTTAGAAACCTTCTTAACTACTTCCAATGGCGCTAGAGAATATCCTCGTACATATGAATTAATGGTTGGTTTAATCAAGCCTAATCTATTTCCATACTCTGTAAAAGACAAACCTAATTCATCTTTTACCATTCTTAAGCGATTTCCAACTTTTTCCTTATTTGGTTTCAGCAATTCAAACATGTTTAATCCCTCCTAAATACGTCTTCCATATGAGTATATCACAACGTATAAAAAATCGTATATTTTTTTCAATTTACTTGTTGACTTCGTGTATGCAATCGTATATAATTCAATTTGTAGAGGTACCCTACATTTTTTAAACTCATCGTATACAAAATCGTTTACACAAAAAGAAAGAAGGAATCTAATTTGGCAATTAAAATCAATGACTTAGTTTTACCAATAACAAAACTTGAAAGTGACTACCAAGTTGTACAAGTAACCAAGTGGCAAAAAGATGGAGAAGTCTTAGGCTGGAACTATGAATGCATTCTTCCAAAATTACGTTTTGAGAAAGTAAGCGTAAAAGTAGCCTCAGAATTTCCTGTTATCTCGAATGAAGATTTAGGAAAAGAAGGAATGGCAATCATTACATTTGAACAATTAACCATTACTCCATGGGGACGTGCAAATGGACATTTTATCAGCTATGGTCTAACCGCTTCTGCTAAATCTGCCACACTGGTTAATAAAAAATGAGCACTACTAATTACTTTACTGCTTACGAAGCCCTTGAAAAAATACAAGGGCTTCACTCTTTATCCACCTTAAATAGCTGGGCAAATTTCATTCAAAAAGAATGTCATTATACATTCCGCTATGATTACGCCACTTTTTACAAACTTTAATAAAGGTATCGAATCTAGCAATCGCCGAAAAATAAGAACTTTTTCGACATCTGAAAATTCAACTACTTCAAAAAGGTGTCCATTTAATGCCTACTCTTGGACGTGACAAAACACTACGTCAACTCTTTGATACGGATGATAAATACAACAATATGAATCATCATGAATTGATGGCTGTTATTTGGGAAAAGGTAGAAACTAACTTAAAGGAAATCAAAAATGATATAGACAAGTTGGCTATTCATTGCCAAGAATTAACTCATCAATATAAGGATATACATCAAAAAAAAGATGAAATATATGAGCAAGGACAATACTTCCAGCGGGTGGTTTCGGCGGAAGCGGTAGGACATAAGTCCAGACCGCATTCTGTCCGAAAATAGCCACACGATGGATGGGTTGTCTGGAAAGAAAAGCGAAGCGTTTCTTCCTACTTAACTTGATTTATAGAACACTATCTGGCGAAAAAAAAAGATTGTTTAAACTCGTTCTTTGACAACTGCATCATCAATAACAAAACTCAATTTCTTTAGTAGGAGTGATTAAGATTGCTACATGGATACAATCAAAAAATCATTGAAACACCTACGTATATTGAAATTTGGGAATATGAACAACCTATACTATCAAAAAGAAAAAAAGACAACGTTGAAAAGAAAGAAACGCCTGATTGGCTGAAAAATACCAAATACACATTTGATGAATTAACTGCACAAGGACAATATGATAGCCTAAAGAGAAAGCAAAAACACTATAAAAACCAACGCTTTGCCGTTGCCAGACTAATTGATACTAACTTTGATAACCAAACGAA